>NZ_JBSIBX010000006.1:0-257793 GCF_058245105.1 Chryseobacterium sp. UF-81
GATCCGGTAGTTCAGCTGGTTAGAATGCCGCCCTGTCACGGCGGAGGTCGCGGGTTCGAGTCCCGTCCGGATCGCAAGATCTTTAACCCTTTCAATCATTTGAAAGGGTTTTTTTATGTGAATTTACATTAAAAAGGAATCGGACGCTCGGCTATTATTTACAGTGCATACTATCTTCCTGTCCTTAAAATCCTAAGAAACAATATACTCCACAATAGCTTCACAGTGTATTTTTGTCGTATCAAAAACAGGGATGGTAAAATCATCCTGACTGATCAGCAGAGGAATTTCCGTACACCCCAGGATAATACACTCTGCACCATGGCTGACAAGGTCTTCTACAATTGAAATATAGCTGGCTTTTGTTTCCGGATTAATGAATCCCACCCCCAGTTCATCTTTTACCGTCTGCTGGATATAATCTCTTGTTTCCTGCTTTTCAGGGATCAGTACTTCAAGTCCGTATTCTTCAAGTTTATTTTTATAAAAATCCATTTCCATCGTAAACTTTGTTCCGATTAAGCCAGCCCTTGTAAAACCGGCCTTCTGTATAGCCTTTGCGGTTTCCGTACCTATGTGGATAATGGGTAGTTTTATGATGTTCTGAAGCTCGTCTGCAAAGAGGTGAGCAGTATTGGCGCACAGGACAATGCTATCTGCACCACAGTTTTTAAGATTTGTACACGCATTTAGTAATAAATTAAAAGAATTGGCCCAGCTTTTGGCCTGAATGTCTCCAAAATTTAAAGAATAGATCATGCATTCGGCAGCGTTCAGTCCACCCAGTCTTGCATTCACCCCTTCATTGATGAATTTATAATAATCTAATGTGGAAACCCAGCTTACTCCACCTACCAATCCTATTTTTTTCATGAATTTAATGATTTACTCTTAAAGGCAAATCTAGATAAAAGTTTCCTATGTTTCCCTTGCATCTTGGAATATGGATCACTTTAATGATTGTATCAGCTGAAACTTTTAAGCCTTCCTTTATTTAGACTACTCCTAAAAGTGTTAACTTCTTGGGATTGCCTTTACTTTGTAATCAATGTCTTATATTTTTATAAGGTAGTATTATTAGCATAATTTTGGAAATTATTTTTATTCTATAGTGATTTTTTGTGTTTAATACTGATATTTTTGCTACATTTATTGAATAATTAACAATGATGAAAGATAAACTATTTAATAAAAAAGTCTGTGTATTAGTATTAAGCGGAATTGGTACTATGGGATATGCTCAGGAAAATGTAAAAGAAAACAATATAGATGAAGTTGTGGTTACTACGGGTAGAACTAAGCCCAGAACTATCATTACCTCGGCAAGTCCTATTGATAATATTTCGGCAGTACAGCTAAAATCCACAGGGCAGATTACTTTTGATAAAGCTTTGACATATGCTGTGCCATCTTTTAATTCATCACAGCAGACCGTTTCTGATGCAACGGCTCACTTTGATCCGGCAGATCTAAGAGGATTAGGCCCTTCCAGAACATTAGTTTTGGTTAATGGTAAAAGAAAAAATCAAAGTGCTTTAATTTATGTAAATGATACACCAGGAAAAGGTGAAGTAGGTACAGATCTGAAAAGCATTCCGTCAGCAGCCTTACAAAACGTAGAGGTATTGAGAGATGGAGCATCTGCACAATACGGCTCCGATGCTATTGCAGGAGTTATTAATATTATTCTTAAGAACAGCGTTGGAAAAAGCACGGTCAATCTTTTTTCAGGCATTACCTCAGAAGGAGACGGCTTTAATATCGGAGCAGATTTTAATACGGGAATCAGAGTTGCAAAAAGCGGAAGTCTGAATCTTACATTAGGATTTTCTTCCCAAGATAAAACTAATCGTGCCGGGTCTGTTACAAAAGATGATCTTTTTGGTGTAGATAATGCCTGGACACAAGCTAATCCTGGTTTAGGAATGATTGTAGGGCAACCTAAGACGAAAGTTGCCAATATGTTTGTAAATTTTGAATTGCCAACAGGTGAAAATGGTAAATTTTATGCTTTTGGTGGTACAACTTACAGGAATGGGACTAGTTATGGTTTGTACAGAACACCTTATTGGGTAACTTCAGATTTTGGTTTATTGACTCCAAAAGGAGAGCCTTACAATGGGTTTCAGCCGGAATTTAAAACAGATGTTTATGATTATAATTTAACCTCCGGGTGGAAAGGCATGTTTGGAAAATGGAGTTTTGATGGCAGTGCAACTTTTGGCTCTAATGAAGTACATTATGTTGTAGGGAATACCATTAATACATCTTTAGGCGGAAATTCACCGACCAGTTTTAAAGCAGGTGGACATCAGTTTAGTAATATTATAGGTAATTTAGATATTAGCCGAAATTTTGGGACGCTTGTTTTGGGAGCTGGTATTGAAGCGCGCAATGAAAATTATCAGGCTATAGCAGGAGAAGAAGCATCTTATATAGGAAGTGGGGCAGAATCATTTCCCGGATTACAACCTCAAAATGAAATCAATAAAAATCGTCAAAATATTGGAGCTTATATGAATGCTGAATGGGATATTACGAAAAACTTCTTATTTGGAGGAACTGTGAGGTATGAAAATTTCAGTGATTTTGGGAATAATGTTTCGTGGAAAGGAAATGCAAGGTATAAATTACTGGATGATAAATTGGTTTTCCGTGGATCTGTTTCTACAGGATTTCGTGCACCTTCATTGCACCAAATTTATTATTCGAATGTTCAAACCAAAATTACAGGAAATGCTGTAGCCAATCAAGGTACTTTTAATAATGACTCTCAAATTGTAAGATCCGATCTTGGTGTACCCAAATTAAATGCTGAAAAAGCTTTTAACATTACCGGAGGATTGGCTGTAAAACCTTTTAAAAACCTGACCATTACAGCAGATTATTATAGAATAAGAATTAAAGACCGCGTGCTTTTTTCAGGAGATATTGGTTATAAAACTGGAGCTCCCGGAACTCCGGATATGACAAATCCTGTTGAAGTAATACTAGATAATAACAATATAACCTCTTTGAAGTTTTTCACCAATGCTGTAAATACAGTTACTAATGGGGTAGATTTTGTAGCTAATTATTATACTTCTGGTTTAGGGAAAGGAAGATTAGGAATTATAGCCGCGTTCAATTATAACGAAACTAAAATAATAGACAATATTGTTGTTCCGTCTATTTTGGCTGAAAATGGCTATTCAGAAAACTTTTTTGATAGAAAGGAACAATCCAGAATTACCTCTGCAAGACCAAAAACAAAAACCATCCTTAGTCTTTCGTATGATATTTCAAAGTTTAATTTTAACCTTAATAATACTTATTTTGGTTCTGTTGCATGGCAGCACGCAACTGATCCTGCTAAAGATCAGACATTTTCCGGTAAGGTAGTTACAGATGTAGTTTTAACATATAAAATCACGAAAGACCTTAAAGTTTCCGGAGTCGTAAATAATTTATTTAATATTTATCCGGATGTTATAGATAGCAAAGGAGATGTAGTAACAGATCTTGGCGGAAGATTTAAATATCCTTGGGAGGTTAACCAGTTTGGATTTAATGGAACAACTTTTCAGCTAAATGTTAATTATGCTTTTTAATGTATAAATAAAGGAGTTCGTATTTGCATTGTCATGTTTAACAAAGCTGAAGTGTCTCAATCCTGAGATCAATAGATGGGAGAAAAATGAAAAAATAAAGCTCTTCCGGAGAGAATTTGAAATACCGGGGCCTTTATGCCAGTGAACTGACAATTAATGAAATGGGAGAGAAACTGATCGGTACGTAAAATTTCACCGGAAAAAAACTCAAAGAAATTGAAGTAAATAATATCGCTGAGGCCCTGGGTTACGCTGAAACTAATAAACTGCTTTAAACCAATATACTTTAATACCGTTTTTTTACGGTATTTTTTATAATGTCTTTTGGGATTCAAATTAAGGTCTGATATTTGCAATGGGTAACCCAACTAAATGACCTGTTTTATTTATGAAAAACATATCTGTAAAAAAATCATTTTTATATGTCCTGTTTTGCGCCGCAATGCTGGTTTCTTGTAAGAAAGAAATTGAAAAAATAAGCGATACTTTTAAAGATACGGTTTCTTCTTCAGAAACTTCTGCCGTAGAAAAAGATTCCATCAAGAAGGATTCTGTTGTGAAAAAAGAATCTGTACCGCCGGCAATGCAGGAAAACGGTTTTTATAATGCCCTTGTTCTTCCCAAAGATAAAAAGCTGAGAGATTCCATCTACGCAGAATTCAGCAAAAAATATAATGAGAAAGAGCGTTACGCAATTCTGGCATTAAACAGACTTGATTCTAAAAACAAATGGAATGCCGATACATTGGTAGTTCCTGCAAAAATAGACACGACACTTATGGAATATTCACCTTTTCCAATGCAGCTTGATATACTGAGCGGGGTGAAAAAATTCGTGATCTTTTCCTATCCTATACAGGCTTACGGGGTTTACTCCAACGGCAGCCTGGTCAAGTGGGGGCCAACAAGTATGGGAAAAAAAGCCGCCCAGACAACACGCGGACTTACTTTTGCCAACTGGAAAAAGAAGCTTTCAATTTCAACGGTAAGCAGCGAGTGGAAGCTTCCTTATAATTTTAATATCCATAATGTCGGAGGTATTGGATGGCATCAGTATGATCTTCCTGGTTACCCGGCATCACATTCATGCTTACGTCTGTTGATGAAAGATGCACAGTGGCTGTATTCTTATGCAGATACCTGGATTCTGAATCCCGGAGGTGCCACGACCAAAGCAAAAGGAACACCTGTGATGGTATTCGGGGATTACAAATGGGGAGGCAGAAAACCATGGAGAAAGCTTTTGGATGATCCTAATGCGAATAATATTTCCGTGGAAGAAATGACTAAGCTGTTGGAGCCTCATATTGATAAAATGATCAAGGAACAGGACAACAGGGATAAAGTATCCGATTCCATTAAAGCGGCTAAAGCCATGGCAGTCCCAGCCGAGGAAAAACCTGCAGAAGTTCCGGCTAACTGATCTTCTTTTCAAACTGTGAGGTAGATTCTTCAGCAAACCTTCTAAGCTTAAGCATTTCTTCTTTGCCCTTATGCTGTCCGAATCTGGCAGCTGCATAGGTAAGAAAAATACAGAACAACATAACAAATGAAGCGCTCAGGGCCCACGGGAACTCAGCGCTTTTTATCTGGTTTTCCACGTAATACATTGTAAAGAAAGTCATCCACAGAATAGAAAAGAAAAAATACAGGAACATAAAGAAAGTCCACACAGCAGAGCTGGGGCCGAATACTCCCCGTATGGCAGTTTCGCCATCTTCAATTTCTATCCGTAAAGACAGCCTTGGTTTCCAGTAATTGTCATATTCCGTTTCCACGCAGATCGTGGCTACCTCCTTATTGATATTTCCGGAAAATTCATCCTTGTGGTCGGCAAGATATTTTTTCAGGTTTTCCGCATATTCTTCTTTGGTAAGATGCGTAAACATCTTGAATCTCGGACGGGTTCTTATTTTATCTATTGTGCTTTCTTCGGTTTTCATATTTTAATCTTGATAGGGTATAGGGTCTTCTAACACAAAACTAAATGTCATTTCCTTATTCTTTCTCTGGATCACCATTGTGATATTTTTTCCTTCATCAGATTTCATAAGCTCCATAATCTTTTCCATAGTCATATCGGAAGTCCGGCTGCCGTTGATGGTGATGACTCGGTCATCTTTTTTCAGTCCTGCTATAAATGCCGGAGAATCTTTTCTTACTCCTGCAACAGAAAAAATAGGTTTCAATGTAAATTTATACTGAAAATTATTGACCACGGCAATCTCACTGCTTGCTTCCGATATTTTTTTAGGTTCTATTTTTACCCGGTCTTCCTGCCATTCCAATCCGTCCTGCTTAAAATCCAGCCCGCTCATATTGAAATGAAAAGGTTCATCAAAATTCCTGTTTTTTCTCAGATATAATTTCTCACCTTTATAATCGAAAGCGACAGAAAATCTACGCATTATTTCACTCCCGACAGATCCTTTTCTATCATTTACCAGATTAACATGCTGGATAGAATACTCATCAGGCATTGCTGTGAGCGGTTTTTCAAATTTAAAATTTCCCAGGTAGAAATTATGGATACGGCTTCTTTTACCATAAATATCTCCGTTGAAGCCACGGCCCAGGTAATCTTCAATGTTGGGTCTGTTGTACACAAAATCTTTAATAAGGGTAGGGAATAGCCAGATAGCATCACTGTTACCGAGATCTATCAGCAGTTTTGAGCTTTTCTTTTCCCTTGTCATTTCTACATCAGCATTAATGTAGGGTTTGTCTTTTTCCACACTCATCGGAAATTCATCAAACTTTCGGACTTTCTTCTGGAATGCATCCGTATCCTGATAGACCGTTATTTTTTTGGACGTATAATCTATCAAAATAGGATTATTCTTAAAAAAATGATACCCGATTACTCCGTTAACAGGAATTCCTATATGAGGTGAAATATTGAATTCTTCATCGATGACGATATACAGAAGCATGGAAGAATTGATGATGTTATCACCTATCTTTGCTATATTACGGTCAGATTTAAGGCCGTCTATACTTACATTTCCTCCAAGCCCTGAAAATTTGATCTTTTCGATATTCTGCAGCCTAACCTCTTTATTATCCAGGCTGAAAAGAATGGTTTCCGCAACCCCGGTATCAACCATAAAGGTAAGCTCTGCACCATTAACATTGATGGGAATGAAGATAAGGTTATTGATAAGTTTAAAAGGAATTACAGCTTTTTTAACGTTAACCAGTTCAAAAGTATTCTGCGCACCTATAAAAATGCTGAAGAATAAGGTCAGTAAAAAAAGCAGAATTTTCATTTACTGAATTTACTGAAATTATCCTTACTATCTATAAAAAAACATTCCAAAAACAGGAATGTTTGTATAAACTGCAATGAAGCAGAAGTATTGATTGAAATTATTTTAAATAGGCAGATGTTATTTTGAGAAAAAATCCATCAGATCCATGTAGTTTTTCTGATTCACACCGTGTCCGCTCATATACTCTCTGAATGTGAAATAACAGCTCAAGTCATAAAGAAGGTCTGCTGCTTTTCTTCCCCATTCCATTGGGATAACGGCATCATCTGTTCCGTGTGATACAAAGAAACGGAGTCTTTCCAGCTTCTTTTTGTCTTTTACAATACCGTCCAGAAGCTTTTCCTCGGGATAGCTGCTTAGGCACGCCACATAATTGAACAAATCGGGATGCTTTAAAGCTAAGGCATAACAAAGTATTCCACCCTGGCTGAAGCCGCACAGATGTACCTTACCATCAACAAGTCCGTAATGATTCACAATTTTCAGGATGTTTTCAAGTATGGCATCTAAGGATTCCTTGGCCTGGGAAACATCAATGAAGTTTTCAGGATTGTTAAAATCAATATCAAACCAGGAGTATCCCTCAAACTGGGTGTCTCTGGGTGCTCTAAAGCTTACAATAAGCCAGTCGGCGGGAAGAGTTTCCCTGAAGCTGAAAAGATCCTGCTCATTGCTACCATAGCCATGAAGCATGAAAAGGACCGTGGTATTTGAGGTGATATGTTCAGGTTCTCTTACTATATAATCTAAATTCATACAGCAAATATAATTAATAAATCATATTGTAAATTCAAAACACAGGCCTGGTTTTTACCCTTAATAATTTCGGGAAGTACAGGCTGAAATGCAGGCGGCTACTGTAATTGTTCTTTTTTATTGATTTGATATTATTTAGAAAACTTTATTGGAAATTTTTCATAAAAGTTATTTTTATATTAATAAAAAACTTATATTTGAAACATTAAAAATCTATTTGGAGAAATGAAGCAATTTTACAAATCAAAAAGTTTACTTAGACTTTCTTTTTTATTCGTTTTATTATTTTCGGTAATTACTGTAGTGAATTCTTGTAAAAAGGACAACGACGACGAAGAATTCGCAGATCATGTTGTTCAGTTTGAGGTGAAAACAACTACCGGAGGAGTTATCAGAGCTATCGTAACACAGGTAGGAACATCTAAAACTGATATTTTCGATCCTGTAGGAACTGTTTGGACGAGTGGTGAATTTTTTGTGAATTCCAGCCAGGCGCAGTTAAACCTTGATGCCAAAGCCGACCTTCCGGATGCAGATTCAGAATTGGTAATTAATCTTTGGATAGACGGCGAGATCGTAAGAACCGATAAGAAAAAAGGAGCAGGGCCTATGGTAGCTTCTATTGATTACAGCTTCTTAGAATTATAAAAATATTTACTTATTATATAAAAACCGCTATTGAAGCGGTTTTTTTATTTACTGTTCTCAATCATATTTTGTTGGATGGCCCGGTTAATGAGTTCTGTAGAATTTTTTACCTGGAACTTCTGTAGTAAATTTTTTCGGTGGGTGTCTACAGTAAGCGGGCTCAGAAAAAGCTCATCAGCAATGATCATGCTGGTTTTCCCTTCTGCCACCATCTGCAGGATCTGTTTTTCCCTTTTCGTCAGTCTGGGTACCTGTAAATCGTTTTGAGAAGGTTTGCTGATAATTTGCTTAGTCTCATTACAGAAAACAATATTTCCGGAATAGGCTCCCTGAATGCATAATACCAGTTCATCTATAGAAGTGTTTTTAAGAATATAACCGCTGGCACCGTTTTGTATAGACTGCATGATAATGCTTCTCTCAGAACGGTTACTGAACATGATTACTGAAGTATCCGGTGATATTTTTTTAATTTCCCTGCAAAGCTCTGTACCGTTGGCATCAGGTAAGGTAATATCCAAAAGGATAATATCCACTTTATGGTTTATAATAAAATCAATAATCTCCGATCCCGAAGTAAAGCTTTCGGAAACAGTGAATCCAAGCTGGCTGTTGAGCATCATTTTTAACCCTTCTATAACAATGGGGTGGTCGTCTACGATCACAATATTTATTTTTTTATTCTCCATACGTGCTAAGTTCAATATTAATGGTTGTACCCTGGCTGTCGGAACTTATCTCCATTTTACCTTTCAGATAATTCACCCTGTTTTTTAAGTTTCGCAGTCCCATACTTTTCGTCGTCTGTTCAATTTTTTTATCAAACCCCTTTCCGTTGTCTTCAATGGTAATCATAAAGCGTTCGCCGGACTGTGAGCACTGGAGCAGAATACTGCTGGCCTCAGCATGTTTTAGGGCGTTCGCCAATAACTCCTGTGCGATTCTGTAGATATTAAGCTGAATATTTAAAGGCAGATTTTTTTTAATATTAATGGCCTGAAAATCAATATCAAGATTTTTCCCCGAATAAAATTCACAAAGATCATTTAAAGCTGTTTCCAAACCGAAATTAAGGAGGGATTCAGGCATTAAATTTCTTGCTATGTGACGAAGTTCACCTACAGATTGGTCTAATTGTCCCAAAATGTTGTAAAACTCTTTATCTTTTTCAGGATGTAAATGATGAGAAGACCATGTGGAAAAATTAATTTTAACTCCGGCAAGCATTCCGCCCAAACCATCGTGGAGGTCTCTCGCAATACGCTCTCTTTCCCTTTCTTCACCATCAAGAATAGCTTTGGTAAGAGAGAGTTCTTCCTTTTGTTTAATGTCGTTTATTTTTTGTTCAGAGATTTTTTTATTTTTTCTGAACAGGATAAAAAGGAAAATCAAAAGGCTTAAAGCCAGTAACAAGATAAGGCTCAGTCCCCACAAATAGGAGTTTTTCTTATTCATTTCCAAATCTTTCTGATTCTTTTCAGCATTTAAGGTCGCTATTTTTCTTTCTTTTTCAGCTGCATTGAATTTTGCTTCAATTTTATTGATCTCAAGCCTTACATTTTCGCTGCTCAGGCTGTCATTCAGTTTAGAATATCTCTGTTCCCATACCAAAGCTTCTCTGTCATTTCCCATTTCTTCATTCAGGGCAGAAAGTTGTTTGTAGATGGTTTTTCTGTTATTAAGATCAAGGGCGAGGGATTTTTCAGCTAAAATATCTTCCAGAACATTTTTGGCTTCTTCATACCTTTTCAGCTTCTTTAAAATGTCATATTTGTTAAAATAAAACATTTGTGCCTGAAGATTCTGGTTGAATTTTTTGGTGTAATAAAGTCCTTTTTCAATAATGGGTAGTGCCTCTGCATTTTGCTGTTTCGTAATAAAGTAAAGCGTTTTACCGTAATAATAAAATGAGTTGGCCGAAGATTCAGGATAAGGAGTAATTAATTTTTCAGCTTTATCCAGGAACTTTTTGGCTTCATTTCCTTTGGCCTGATAGCAGAAATTGCTGGCGGAATTCAGGTAGGTGTAAAACAGTTCAGCGGAACCTGAGTAGTTTTTTTCAAGAATTTCTAAAGCCTTATCATTGTAGTTCCCTGCCTTTTCAAACTGGGCATTATACGTAAGGATGATCGCAAGCTGAGTATATGCAAATCCCAAGTTTCTGCTGTCTCCATATTTTTTAATCAATGGAATGCATTTTTCAACGATGGTTTTTACTAAAAAAGGGTAGCCTTCCTTATCTTTTTGTGTGACTCCATAGCTGTACCAGGCTAAAGACTGGTAGAAATCAGATTCCCTGGTTTTTAATTTTGATAATGACTTAATAGCCTGCTGATAAGAACGGGCTGCCTTTTCCTTATCCCGGTCAAGGTTGTATTGCCCTTCATAATAATCATATTTTGCTGCAAGAAAAGCATCATTTTTAATGAATGTTTTCCCGTTTGCCAGGTACGTTTTGCTTAAAAGAGAATCGCTGTTTCTGTAATAATTTGCTAAAAGAAAAAATGCTGTTGCTTTTGAAGTTTCTGCGGCGGCTGTCTTTGTGATATTCTGTAGGCTGTCTAAATAAGATTTCTCATTAAGAGGAATAACCTGTGCCTGTAAAATAAAAGACAATAGCAGGCTTAATAGAATAATTAATCTCTTCATTGGATTCTGGATCTGTATAATTTTTTTAAAAATGCTCAATTTAATTAAAAATTTTAGCAAATAAAATACCTGATTCTAGGTAGAAAAAATTACACATTTTTCAGGATTGATAAAGTTTGGCAACTCTAATAGCTTTGCAGGTATCAAATCACTTATCATAGAATATTAAATAAATAATTAAAAATTTAAACAAAAGATTATGAAAAGAATGAAAATGAACCAGCTGCTTAAAGGCGCGTTTGTAGTATTGCTGACAACCATGTTTATTGGGTTTGCAACATCTTGTAGCAGCGATGATGACGATGCCAACGGTCCGGCAAAAAGCAGCCATAAAGTTGTTTTTAAAGCTATAGCTTCTTCTGGAAGTAATATTGATGTAGCGGTTTATGGAATTGACGGCAATCCAACCACAGCCTCAAGTCTTAGTGGAACAACATGGGCAAGTCCGGAGGTAACATCAGAAGCAGGAGCTTATAATGCCAATGTGGCTGTAAATGCAATCGGAGCAGATGCTTCTTCTACGTTGAAGGTTCAGATCTGGGTAGACGGCGAACTGAAAAAAGAAGGAGCTTCCAGCGGACAGTATTTATCGGCTTCTGCAAGTTATGTATTCTAAAACTAAATAACTTTCATGAATAAAACCGGCGCTGAGATTAATCTCAGCGCCGGTCTTTTTATTTATAGGGTAGTCAATTAAATAACCTTTACAATAAAATAGCTTTTTTTACCTTTTTGAAGCAGTAAGAATTTACCGTCAATAAGGTCGCTTTCATTGGCGGTATAAGTATCGTTTACCTTGTCTTTGTTTACAGAAACTGCATTCCCTTTGATTTCTCTTTGAGCCTCACTTTTAGATTTCAGGAATCCTGATTTTTCAGAAAGAAGATCAATTATACTTACTCCCAGAACATCAGCCTTTGGAAGCTCTTTCTGCGGAACACCGTCAAAAACCTCAAGAAAAGTTTCTTCATCCAGACTTACCAGATCTTCAGCTGTAGAGCGTCCGAACAGAATTTCTGAAGCTTTAACCGCTTTTTCATACTCATCTCTGCCATGTACCCATACCGTTACTTCCTCAGCCAGCCTCTTTTGAAGTTTTCTTTCATGAGGAGCCGTTTTGTGCTCTTCAATTAAAGCTTCAATTTCTTCCTTTCCGATGAATGTGTAGAATTTGATGAATCTTTCAGCATCTTCATCCGTAGCATTCAGCCAGAATTGGTAGAATTTATACGGGGATGTTTTCTTTTTGTCCAGCCAGTAATTTTCTCCGCTTTCAGACTTACCGAATTTAGACCCATCAGCTTTAGTAATTAAAGGAACTGTTAATGCAAATGCTTCACCCTGGGCCTTTCTGCGGATCAGTTCAGTACCTGTTGTGATATTTCCCCACTGGTCAGAACCTCCCATCTGAAGCTTCACATTATTATTTTGGTAAAGATGAAGGAAGTCGTATCCCTGAATAAGCTGGTATGTAAATTCCGTAAAGCTCATCCCGTCTGCTCCGCCATCTCCTGAAAATCTTTTCTTTACAGAGTCTTTCGCCATCATATAATTAACGGTGATGTTCTTTCCTACATTTTTAGCAAAATCAAGGAAGGAAATATTTTTCATCCAGTCGTAGTTATTGACTAATTCTGCTTTATTGGGACCATTTCCGTCAAAATCCAAAAATCTTGAAAGCTGGTTCTTTAAACAGTCTACATAATGAAGCAGAGTGGCTTCATCCAGCAGGTTTCTTTCTGCAGATTTTCCAGACGGATCTCCGATCATACCTGTAGCACCACCTACCAAAGCAATCGGTTTGTGTCCGTGCTGCTGGAAATGCGCTAAAATTTTGATCTGGATAAGACTTCCGATATGCAAAGAATCAGCGGTCGGGTCGAAACCAATATATGCAGTAGTTACCTCTTTATTCAGTTGTTCATCGGTTCCTGGCATCATATCGGCAAAAAGACCACGCCATTTCAGTTCTTCTATAAAGGAATTCATCTATAATTTTCTTTAAAATTTTACGATGCAAAGATAGTAAATTCAGGAGTATAGAGAATAGATGTCAGCAGGTAAAAAAATCAAAGGATAAAAAGGCCTCTATGCACCTTTGTTCTTTCACTTAAAAAAATTATATTTGTTAATAATGAACGAAGAACAGCTATTTCTGCTTATTCAAAAGGCTAAAGAAAAGGACCAGAAGGCCCAGACCAAACTCATCAATATTTTTTGGGTGGATGTTTTCTCTTTTGTGATGAAGAAAGTAAAAGATGAAAATGATGCAGATGAGATTACGGTGAATGTTTTTTCCAAAGTGCTGTCGAAACTGGATATGTACGACCCGCATTTTCAGTTTAAAACCTGGGTATTAACGATTGCCCAAAATACGGTCATTGATTTCTGGAGGAAAAGGAGCCGCGAAAATCAGGATCCCACCGAAAACCTTGATGAGGTTAAAAATCAGTTTGCAAAATCTCCGGAAGAGCTGATGATTTCCAATGAAGAGCAGAAAAAGATCATCAAGACCATCGAATCGCTGGATGCCAATTACCAGGACATCATTAAGCTGCGTTTTTTTGAAGAAAAAAGCATCAAGGAAATAGCAGAAGAGCTCGGAATTTCTGTTGCCAATACCAAAGTAAGGGTGATGCGCGCCAAAAAAGTCCTTGCTGAGCTGCTGAAAAATAATGAATTTAATGATAATTAGTCATTCCGACTATCAGAATAACCGAAGTCTTCAAAGTTCATCTTAATGATCTTAAAGGCTTATTTAAACTTTAATAGTTCAAAATTTTCACAGATAGACTTCCTCTTTTGTTTTAGGAAGAATAATTTTCCTTGGCTCTTTCTGATTCCTGTTCTGCAGGTCTATTTTCAATCCTTTTTTAATATAGGTTTCCTGCTTGGATTTGCCATACTCAGCAGTATTTTCAACTTCTTTGTTATAATTGAGCTGTCCGGTAGAAAGATTAAAATCCACCTCTGTCCAATAATCTCCGGGCCTGCCATACGTCGAAGAATGGCCTATCAGTTCAAAACGACCGTTCTGAAACCGGTATTTGTCAGTATAGCCCCATTTCCAGCTGCTTCCGCCTGCCTGGGTAATATTCAGGATTCCTTTTTCTATAGTTGTTTCCTGGTAGGGATCGCCCATCATTCCTCCACCGGCACTTTCAAGAATGGCATTTCTTGATTTGCTCAGGATCATCCATGTTCCGCCACTTCTTTTCTGAATCTGGATCTCACGGATTTTACCTAATTCACCTTCATCAGCGGTAGTATAAATAACCACTCTTTCAGGAATTTTATCACCATCCAAATCGCCTTCCACAGTGTCAATGATCTCCGAACCTGCCGGTTGAAACTCTTTCTGGGCAAAGCAAAATATACTGATAATAACAGATAGGGTAAAAAAGATCTTCTTCATAATTTAATTTTGGTGGTTTAAAATTACTAAATTATATGTTTCATCAATGTTGGTCTTTGATTGTTTCGATAAAAAAATCACTAACTTTGAAGCTCAATTTGAGAAATAAATGGAGAATTTAGTTCAAGATACTACTGTTCAAAAACCAAAGTGGATCCGCGTAAAACTTCCTACCGGAAAGAATTACAGGGAGCTTAGGACTTTGGTCGACAAATATAAATTAAATACCATATGCCAGAGCGGAAGCTGTCCGAATATGGGAGAATGCTGGGGTGAAGGAACGGCAACGTTCATGATCTTAGGAAATATCTGTACCAGAAGCTGCGGATTCTGTGGGGTAAAAACAGGAAAACCGCTTGATGTTAATTGGGATGAGCCCGAAAAAGTGGCACGTTCTATCAAATTAATGAAGATCAAGCATGCTGTTCTTACATCTGTAGACCGTGACGATTTGAAAGACATGGGTTCCATCCTTTGGGCTGAGACGGTGAATGCCGTAAGAAGAATTTCTCCGGGAACAACTATGGAAACTCTTATTCCGGACTTTCAGGGGCTTACCAAACATATTGACAGGCTGGTAGAAGTCGCTCCGGAAGTGATCTCCCACAATATGGAAACCGTAAAACGCCTGACAAGAGAAGTTAGAATCCAGGCTAAATACGAAAGAAGCTTGGAAGTTTTGAGATACTTAAAAGAAGCTGGCCAGAGAAGAACCAAAACAGGGGTAATGCTTGGTTTGGGAGAAACTAAAGATGAGGTTTTCCAGACCATTGAGGATATCAGAAATGCCAACGTAGATGTAATTACACTTGGTCAGTATCTTCAGCCAACAAAAAAACATCTGCCGGTAAAAAAATTCATTACACCGGAAGAGTTTGATGAATTGGGCGATTTTGCAAGAAGCTTAGGCTTCAGACACGTAGAAAGCTCACCGTTGGTAAGAAGCTCTTACCATGCTGAAAAACATATTCATTAAAAACATAACCGCTTCACTTGAAGCGGTTTTTATTTTGGGCACTTAAGCTATTTTAAGTAACAAGCTGGGTGATAAGAACAGCTCTTAAGTTAAATAAGATAATTTTCGTTCTGACAAAATCTGTCGGATCAAAATTCCCCTCCTGTGGGGGGTGGCAAAAATTCAAAGAATTTTTGACGGGGTGGTTCATAAAAACCAGGAATAAGTCAGTTTCGCACTTCAATATTCTTCAAATGCTTTTTTCTGAATTCTGAAGGCGTTTCACCCGTATGCTGCTTGAACAGTTTATTAAAATACGACAGACTCTCAAAACCTACCTGAAAGCAAACTTCGGTCACAGAATAATCCTTAAGCAGAAATATTTTAGCCTGATTGATCCTGTAGTTATTAACAAAATCCGTAAACGTCATATTCGTCTGCTTCTTAAAATAACGGCAGAAAGCAGGAGTGCTGAGACTTACTATCTTTGCAATTTCGTTGACATTAGGTTTTTTATCATAATTTCCGTGGATGTAATCGTAGATGGTTCCCATTCTGATCTTGTCATTCAGGAACCATTTTATCCTGGTATCTTCCTTATTCAGTTCTTTTACTTCATCTGAGTGGGCAAGGATTTGCAGAATTTCAATCAGTCCTATCAGAGAATCAAAAGAGTTTTTATCCTTCATCTCATGAAGCTTTTTTACAATGTTTTTTTTAGTTTCTCCCGAAAACGAGAGTCCTAAATAAGACTTTTCCAGGAGCTTTTTGATGTTTTCAAACTCGGGGACGGGAACAACAATATCCTGAAGAAAATTCTCTCGCATCTGAAGCACCAGCTGCCTGCAGTCCGTTTGAATACCGTAATCAAAATTAAGATGAGGCACATTGGATCCTATCAGAAGCAGATCGCTTTCTGTAAAGACAGAAATATCCCGTCCTACATGGCGGATTCCGTTGATGGCTTCTACATAAACAAGCTCTATTTCCGGGTGGTGGTGCCAGAAGAAACAGTTCTTTAAAGAGGGTGAGAAAAGCTTAAAAGACTTCCCGTTTTCAAACTCTATGATTTCTTTCTGGATTTTCATGCTGTTCTGATTTGATTGATTCTGATTTTAAAATTACATAAAAAGGTTAATATGGAGCAAATTTTTATCATTTCAGGAGAAGTGAAAACCGATATTTCTCGCGAATTTTGCACTTTCAAAGTAAAGATGGCAAGCTGTTTTTATTTTTCAGAAAAATCATTTTAAAATTAATTCGAAAAAGAAGTTTACTGACAATGAAGATTGATAAAAGAATAATCCCGCTGGCCATAGGCGGACTGGGAATCGGAACTACGGAATTTACCGTTATGGGGCTGCTTCCTGATATAGCCAATACCTTAAAGATCACCATTCCTGAAGCAGGACATCTTATCTCGGCTTATGCGATGGGAGTTGTAATTGGCGCACCGATCCTGATCGGGTATTCTGTGAAATTTCCCCCTAAGAAAGTGCTGATGGTTTTAATGATCCTTTTCACACTGTTTAATGGACTTTCTGCGGTAGCTCCTGATTATACTACCATGCTGATCATTAGGTTTATGTCCGGGCTTCCTCACGGTGCGTTTTTCGGAGTGGGAACGGTGGTTGCAGCCAGGATGGCCGGAAAAGGAAAAGAGGCATTTTACATATCTTTAATGTTTACAGGACTTACGATCGCCAACCTGATCATGGTTCCGCTGGTTACCTATATCGGTCATGCTTATCATTGGAGACTGTATTTTGCAATTGTAGCATTCATCGGACTTTTTGCCATATTGTTTCTTAAATTATGGCTTCCTGCCACAGAGGCCAACCAGGATACCCACTTTCTGGAAGAACTTAAATTTCTTAAAAACAAACAGTCGTGGCTGGTTTTAGGAATTACGGCAATTGGGTTCGGGGGACTTTTCACATGGCTCAGCTATATCACGCCTTTAATGACAATAGTAGCAGGAATTCAGGCTAATCAGATGGCTTACGTAATGATCCTGGCAGGGGCGGGAATGGTTGTTGGAAACCTGGCCGGAGGGTTTATTTCTGACCGTTTGGGGCCTGAAAAAACATGTGTATTGTTAATCTTCCTGATGATGATTGCTCTTGCAGGTGTATTTTTCTTTGCAGACCATCAGAACATGGCGCTTATCCTGACCTTTGTATGCGGGGCATTGTCCATGTCTGTTGCCGCACCTATTAATATCATGATGATGAAAGCAGCTCCGAAGAGTGAAATGATGGCTGCGGCATTTATGCAGGCTGCATTTAATATTGCCAATGCGATGGGAGCATTTCTGGGCGGAATTCCCCTGGAATATGGTTTTTCCTTCAAATATCCTTCCTTAGTAGGAGTGGGGATGACATTCATCGGTCTGGCAATAAGTTTGAGATACAGATATCTGTACGGCAAAGAAACTGCTGCTGATAAAATAGCGGGAGAATGTGTGCCTTGTGATAAATAAATCAGTTGCTAAACTTCGTCAAAACGGTAATGGCTTACTTTTGAATAAAAAGATTTAAGATCAGCTGTATACATATAAAAAGGCTTTGTTCTGTCGTTGAACAAAGCCTTTTTTTCTTTATGGTATAATGCTAAACTTCCACTTCATTGCCGTTCTTACACCAGTAAAGTGCATTATATAAGTTTTCTTTAGGAAAGGATTTAAATTCTCCCGGCATCAGCACACTGAAAATATCCGTGAAGTTCTGTACCCCTTCTTTATCTGTAACAATAGCTGTACGGTTCCATTTTGTAAGATTTTTTAATCCTAAAAATGCGTCTTCAAGCCATGCGCCCATGGTAAAATTATCCAGATCAGTATCCAAATACAATAAGTAATTCAGCTCGCCAAACTGATCTACTTTTTCTTTTACATGAGGGATCACAAGGTTTTCAAAATCTTCTTTCGTCACATCTCCGGTCGCACTGAATGCTGCAACATTTTCCGGAGCTTCTGGAATAATCGTTATCATACTAATTATTTTAAGTGGTTGGATTTTTAAATGGGTACAATAATTGCACCATAAATTGATAAAAAATCGTTAAAATACTTATAAATGTTATTGGTTTAAATGTAATATTCAATTATGGATCTAAAATCAAACGAACCTTTCTGGCTTTTAAAAAACGGATTGACAGCTTCATATCCATCCCTGAAATCAAATAAAGACTGTGATGTATTAATTATAGGAGGTGGCATTACCGGAAGTCTTATTGCCCATCAAATGGTCAGCGACGGTTATAAAACGATCCTGATTGATAAACGTGAACTCTGTAACGGCAGTACCTCAGCAACTACTTCCATGCTGCAGTATGAAATAGATGTTCCTCTTTTTGAGCTTGAGGAGCTTATTGGTATGAAAGGAGCTGTAGAGAGTTACAAAGCCTGTTCTGATGCAATAGATAATCTCGAACAACTTTCAAAACAGATCAGGTCTGATGCAGGTTTCAAACGTAAGAAGTCTTTGTATTTCGCATCAAAAAAGAAACATGTAAGTTGGCTTAAAGATGAATACAAGGCAAGAAAAGATGCCGGATTTGATGTCAAATGGATCGAAGCAGAGAAAGTTACAGAGCAGTTTGGACTTGAAAATACATATGGTGGAATTGTGTCCAGACAGGGAGCAAGTATTGATGCCTTTAAATTTGCTCATGAATTATTTAAACATAACATAAGAAAAGGTTTAGAAATATTTGATAAGACTGAATTGACAAAGGTGGAATATCATAAAGGTTTTAATCTGGTAACGGTTGACAGCGGTTTTCAGATCAAAGCTAAAAAAGTGATCTACTGTATCGGTTATGAAAGCAAAAACCTGATCAAAGAAAACTTTGTCAATTTAAAAAGTACGTTTGCCATTGTCTCAGAAATTGATGACGACAAATTCAAAAATATTGGCAGTACGCTGGTCTGGAATACCGATGATCCTTATATTTACATGCGTACAACAGATGATGGAAGGCTCCTGATCGGTGGTGGAGATGAAGATTTCAATGATGCTGAAAAACGCGATACTCTTCTCGATAAAAAAGAGAAAGAGATCCTGAAAAACCTGAAAAAAATAAAACCCGATTATCATTTTTATACAGACTTTGTATGGGCCGGAACTTTTGGGGAAACCAAAGACGGACTGCCTTACATTGGGGAGCATAAAAAATTTAAGAATTCTTATTTTGTTCTGGGTTTCGGGGGTAATGGAATCACTTTTTCTGTTACAGGGATGGAAATGGCTTCACAATTTATGAAAAATAAAAAACACCCTCTGTCAAGGTATTTTAAGTTTGGAAGGTAGGCATCATCAGAGGTTTTAGGAATTATTTTGGATTGAAATAGCGCTTTTTTAATCTGCTCAGTGATACAGGATGCATACCTAAATAGGTTGCAAGGTCCTTAGATTTTACCCGTAATATTAATTTAGAATTTTGCTGAAGCAGCTGAAGATATCTTTCCTCAGGTGTTAAATGCAGGAAAGAATACAGATTGCCATAAATATCCATCGCAGTACTTTTCCAATACATTAAAAGTAATGCTGCAATATTGGGATGGTCTTTTATAGTATTTTCCAGATCATCATAATTGAGCAAAAACATGGTAGTCTCTTCCAGTGTTTCATAAGTAAGTGAAGAGGGGCGTTGAAGGGCTAGAATCTCCATTGAACCATATACATTATTTTCAGGTACCAGCCAGACTGTTTTATTGTTTTTATCATACACCCTGATTAAACCTTTTATCACCACTCCGACCTGGCTGATCTGCTCTCCTCTGTGTAAAATTATTTTATTAACCGGATAGGTTACTATCTGGACCATTTCCAATAATTTTTCCCTATCCGATTCGTTTAAAAAATTGTTTTGTTCAAAATAATTTTTAACATATTCATTGGATTTCATAATAAGTGTTTTTTGGCCTTACTAAATTAAAAATATTATTCTAATTTCCAATTTTTGAGATGGGTTTATATAATAAAATAGCATGTTTGTTTATTAAATTGTTAACACAAGTTAATTAATGGTTTAACTTTCGCTAATAAATGATTATTTTCATGATAATTATGATAATTTATTGATTTTTAAGAATTAAATTTATTTGACAATTCAAAATCAACAAAATCATGAAAAAGAAAAAAATTATTTCAGTATTCTTCCTCTTCTTCTTTTTAGTGGGAATTAAATGTTTTAGCCAGGTTGGCATCAATACATCAGATCCACAAGCTATGCTGGATGTTAACGGGAATATGCGTGTTCGGTCTACAGAAAAATGTCTGGGCGAATCTTGTACAGACTTTGTTTTGGTCCGCAATAATGACGGATATGTTAAGACTATTTCGAAAGATCAGCTACTGAACTCAAATCTCAAGTCATATGTTGCCGGCACGGGGATGAGCAGTATCATTTTAGTGTCTACTTCCGGGGCATCGGGTTGGGGGAAAATTTTGTTCGACAAAAAAGTTATTGATGGAAATAATGATTTTGATATAACCAATAATACATTTACTGCCCCCACAGATGGAATCTATCAGTTATATGCACAGTACAAAGTATCTTCATCGGTTTCTGCTGGCGAGTTAGGGATTGGAATATTCGTGAAAAAAGGCATGGCTGAACCTGAATTGGTTGCGGAAGAGAGTTATGTAAATATAAGCGTCTTAGGCATTCCTGTATCTCCTGCTACAAGAAAAACCCAGACTATGGTGGAATTGAAGGCCGGTGATGAGGTATATTTTGGCGCAAAAGCTTCAATTCCATCATTAGATCTTTTATCCGGAACATCATCATTATTTACCATTAATCAGGTAAAATGATATTTTTTTTTTGTCTTTGTGTTTTTTTAATGAAAAACCGCTTCATTTCGAAGCGGTTTTTCTCATAATTATAAGCTATAGCCATTTTTTTTGGCTAGTTCCAAAACAGATTTTTCAATCGCTTTTCCAAGGTCATCCGTATCTGCATTGCCCCTTTTTTTCATTTCAGCATCAATGTATTCCTGACGTTTTCCGGAGAGCTCTTCAATTTCCTTCTGGATTTTCCTGCGTTCTGCAGATTTTACAGCAACCGCTTTTTTGATTTCTTCCCTGCTTTTGCCTTTTAGCTCGGCTGGCAGCGCATCATCTTTTACTGTAGCAATAAACCCTGCATCGCTTTCAGCCTTGTCTACAAGGTCCCAATGGTCGTTTTTATAAGCATTCTTTTTAGATTTGGCTACTGTTCTTTCTACGTAATTGGAAGCCGACTGAACTTCTGCATTCCTGTCCTGCGTAACCTGCTTAAGTTTATATTCAGAACCGTGACTTCCATAATAAATGTAGGTGTCATTCAGCTTGGTATTGCATTCTGAGATTTTTACGTCATAAGGCGTTTCGATATAAATCACTTTTCTATCACTGTCGATATTGAAATACTTGCCTCCGCCTACTACAGCTCCGTTCTGCCAGAAGGTTTGCGTTCCTTCTTCTCTGTTTCCGCAGAAAATAGTATTGGTATAAATGTTTTTGTTTTTAGCTTTGGAAATGACTTCCTTGTAATTCACTTTTCCCTGGTCAAACGGTTCGTTGCCGGCAATATAAATCAGTTTCATGCTTTTTTCGTTGCTATCCCAGTTCAGGTTCATCGAGGCATCGCGGATCACGGCACCGCAATATTCACTTCCTCCGTTGGTTCTTAATGCGAATAATTTTTCGGAAACCAGATCCAGATCCTGGGTAAGGGGAGTAACCTGGCGGATATAATTTTCATCTCGGATACCGTCATTCCCATACTCATAAAGGGCGATTTCTATCTGAGGTGCCTGTCCGTTATACTTCAGGGTGGTTAAAGTATTCACAATATTCCAGAGTCTCGATTTGGCCTGGTCGATCAGTCCGTCCATACTGTTCGATGTATCCAGTAGGAGGGCAACCTGGATTTTGTTATCCTTGGATGGTACCGAAGGGTGTATTACCGAAGCATTCTGTATAAATGCTTCTCTGCCTGATGTATTGCTGTGTGAACAGTGGTTGTCTGAAAAACTGCCGGAGCTTAAAAAAACGGTGGCGGTTGTCAATGCTAGGATTTTTAAAGTTGTCATAATACTTTTTTTATGGGTTATCTGCTTTATTATTGAATCTGCATTTCTTCGGATATTTCATCTCATAAGAGAAGCTCATAGGTATATTGTTTTAATTCCTGAAGTAAAATTATCTGTATTTATGGCTGAAAATCAGAAGACTTGGTGAAGAGAGACTTTCACTTGGTGAACTTATAAAGCTGGGCTAAAACAAAAAACAGCCCTTTCGGACTGTCTTTTAAATCTGTTAATTTTAAAGGATTTCGTATCTCGTTTTGATGCTGTATTTCAACTTGATATTTTCAATATTGTCGAAAGAAAAATCTGTTGCAGCATCTGCTGCTTCAAGCTGTATATTTCTAATACTGCTTTTATAAGCTACAGGAAGAACCGTATCGCTGGTATAATCTTCAATTTCGATGATCTCAATAGGAGCTCCCGTTTTTTTGCCCATACTTTCCAGCAAATAATCTGCTTTTTCTTTTGCTGCTTTTAGAGCATTGATTTTAACGGTTTTCTTAAAGTCAGCAATTTTAGTGTTCTTTACTTCTGCAACGTTCAGGCTGCTTACCCATTTTTGGTTGAGATCTTCGAATATTTTGCTGATATTTGCTTTTGCATTGGCCTTGAACTGGTAATTTTTTGTGAATTTTCCATTTTTGGCATATACGTTTTGATACATCGATTTAAACTTGATGTCTTCATTCTTCACTCCGGAATTCTTCAATGTTTCAAACAGCTTCTTTTCATTATCTGCCAGTTCATTCTTGTTATCCGCTTTGATGCCAATGCTGAAGATGATTTCATCCGGTTCCACTTCCATTTCTGCAATACCTGTAACTTCAATTGCATTCTTCTTTACTTCCTGTGCATTCACAAAGCTTCCCAGGGTAAAAATTCCGATCAATAAAAAATGTCTCAATTTCATAATTTCTTGTTTTAAATTCTGAAGTAAAATTACTGCGATCTGAAACCGGAAATGAAAAGACTTGGTGAAATAAGGTTTTCACTTGGTGGATGGCTTTAAAAAAGACTATCCTCGTGAGAATAGTCTTTTCAGGCTTTTTAAAACGTTTTAAAACATTAAGATAAATGAAAGATGTAAGGTTACTAAGAAAAAATCAAATGATTTTTAAGCTGTATGCCTTAAAGCGAAGCTAAAACTTAATACTCTTAAAAGCTTAACAAGAATCTTAATGGTTCAAAAATTAAGTTTAATAGATAAAGTAAACCTTCGAAATTTTATCATTTTTAATCTCGTAAATCGCCGTCGCTTCCGTTTTCACACCAGGTCTCAGCCCTGAAACGCTCTCTTTATCAATAACAGAATTAAGATTAACGATCCTCTGTTTGATCTCACAGTGCAGATCCGGATATTTATCAAACATTGTAGAGTAGGTTTTTCTCATCGCTTCTTTTCCTTTGCTGATCAGCTTTCCCGGAAATAAATACAGCTCCACATCCTCTGCATAAGGTTCAAGAAAAGCTTCAATATTTCTCGCATTATAGGCATTGACCTGTTGCTGGGCCAGAGACTCCGGAGTCACTTTTATAATTTTCTCCCGGTCTACAGGCAGGCCATTTTTGATAACCTGATCGATTTTCGTAAGATGCTCGAGGTTATCAACCGGATTGGCATTGAGTAAAACAAAATCGGCGGTTTTGCCAGCTTCTATACTGCCATACTCATTATCTTTATTAAGGATCTTCGCAGGAATGATGGTTGCAGACTGAAGAATCTGCCATGCGTTCATACCACTTTCTTTCATTGCTTTAAGTTCTGCAAGAAAGGATGACGCATGCTGTGTTCCTATATTTCCGGCATCGGTACCGGCAGCGAGCATTACCCCTCCGTCAGCCAGTTTTTTAAGATTGACTTTTCGGATAGAATCTGTTTTTGAAATATAGGCTTTTATCTTAGGATCACTGAACCGTGCTTTACTTTTATTGAGCATCGCAGAATCTGAGGTTTGTACAAGATGCTTCAGATCATACATCGATCCGATGCTTTCAGGATTGGAGTTTTCCAGTTCATAGGTATTGTAGACTTTCTTTTGCCCATAGGTGTCATAATAATTATCCATTACCGTAAGGGTAGGGCTTACAATGACTTTTTTTGTTTTTAAAAGCTTTACAAAATCATCAGAAACAATTTCATCTTCTATATTATGGACCAGAAAATCGGCACCGTTCCGTACTGCAATTTCTGCGGTGAAACGTTCTGTAGCGTGAACGGCTACTTTTAAATTATTTCTGTGGGCTTCATCAATGACCGCTTTTATAGTTGGCTCCAGTTTCTTTGCCTGCTCTTTCTTTTTTTCAGCATCTCCAGTTACGATATACCATATTTTTATAAAATCAGGTTTGTACGGAAGCTGTTCCTGCACCAGCTTTTTAGCGTCATCTATGGACAGAAGTATTCTGAAAGGTTCATTTTTATCAAGGTTTTTAAAAACTTCAGGCTCATAAGTGGTAATGAGTGGTCCTGACATATACACTGATGGAAGACGCTCATTTACTTTCAGTGAATCTCTAAGTTTCAACAAATTGTAAGTGGCGCCCGGATCAATGACTGAGGTAATTCCCATTTTAAGATAATGCTGCAGAAGATCTTCCATATTATTATGGCTCCAGCTGATCTCTTTTTCATAAGGAACATGTTTTCTGAGATCAAGGGCATCCGGTCTTGTATACAGGCCTCCGCTCTGGAAAAAATGGACGTGTGCATCTGTCATTCCGGGAATCAGGTATTTACCTTCACCATTAATGACATGTGAATTCTGGGGAATTTTGACCTGTTTGCTGGGTTTTACTGAGGTAATGATTCCTCCATTCATAACCACAGTTTGGGAAGGGATCATTTTTTTGTGAACAACATCAGCAACTGTTACATTCTGAATATAGATCTGTGCACTCAAACTGCTTATGGAGAATAGAGTTGTCAGTAGGATCTGAAGTTTTTTATTCATGATTTCAGTGTAAAGTAATAACACAAATATAATGAAAGCCTCACTGTATTTTGTTATACAATTTTCAGAACCATTTAAAAATGAAAACTTTGCTTATTTGATGGAGTAAACTGTGTGAAATGAAGTTTTCACTTGGTAAAGAATAGGAAAGGATACCTAAAGTTTTACTTACTTTGCATTCAAGATCCGAAATCCGTGAAATTAGTTTTTAAAATACTGTTTATCTTCATTCTTGCTGCAGGAAACTTCTGTTCAGCACAGGATTCCACGCGGGTTACTCAGGCCTACAAATCTGCAGTCAGACTCAAAAAAGCAGTAGACAACAACGATAACAAAGGCGTTGCCGATACCTATGTAGGAATTGCTAATGATTACTACAATCAGGGAAACTATGCTAAAAGCGAAGAGTTTTTAGTCAAGGCCAGAACGATTTACAAAAATCTTAACGACAAGAAGAATCTGGAATCTGTCACCCGGAAAATTGCCCAGTCACAAGAAAAGCAGAACAAAATAACGCCTGCCATCAGCAATTACAGCATGGCAGCCGAGATGAGCTATACTGAAAAAAGCAGGGCTGTGAACGCCAATGATGTGGCAAGGCTTTCTTCTCCAACGCCCGAACAGAAAGCGGAAGCCATCCAGGAGAATATCAATATTGGTCTTAAAACAAAAGATAAAGGTGATCTGGCAGCAAGTTACAGCCAGATGGCAGATGTCAATATACAACAGAAAGATATCCCCAGGGCGGAAGAAAACCTCAACAATGCTTATGTTCTCACTAAAAAAGAGGCTCCTCAGCAGGCATTGGAAATCAATCAGAAGCTGACTGATTTCTACGTTGAAAACAGAAATTTCGAAAAAGCCATTGAAGCCAAAAAGAAAGTCCTGAAAGAAGATTTTGTAAAAGAAAATTCACAGGAAAAAGTCAACCAGATCCAGGAGCTGGCTGATATTTACATTAAAAAAAATGATCCTGAAGAAGCCGTTGCCTTGTTAAAAAATGCCTACGGAATAGCCCTTGAAAAAGGACATACGCTTGAAGCCCAGAAAAGTGTAAAAAGGCTTGACAGTCTTTACAATATATCAGGAAATACCGATGCTTCGGTTTCGCTGTACAGGGATTTTCTCGGGAAACTTCCCGGTTTGGTTTCCAAGGACAGAAGTCTGGTTGATAATAAAATTCTGGAAGACACTGAACAGAAGATCTCACAGCTTGAAAAAGAAAAAGAGCTGAAAGACCAGCTTATCCGAAGAAAAAATGTCTTTAATTACAGTCTGATCGGAGCTCTGATTCTGTTGACCGGTCTGGTTATCTTTATTTTCAGAATGCTGAAGAAAGTTCAGATCAAAAATAAAAAGATTGCCCTCCAGTCATTGCGACGTGAAATGAATCCGCATTTTATCTTTAACAGCTTAAACAGTGTCAATCATTTTATAGCCACCAATAATGAAATGGAAGCCAATCAGTATCTGACGAAATTTTCAAAACTGATGCGCGGTGTAATGGAAAATTCTGCCGAAGATTTCATTCCTCTTCAGCAGGAGCTGGATCTGCTTCAAAATTATCTTGCCCTTGAAAAAACCCGTTTTGCCGACAAATTTGATTATGAAGTTGATGTAGACGAAAGCCTGAACATGCACAGCCTCAAAGTTCCCGGAATGCTTGTTCAGCCATTCCTTGAAAATGCAGTCTGGCATGGATTACGCTACAGAAGTGAGAAAGGATTTTTGAAATTAAGTTTTGAAAAAGCATCCCAACATTTAAAAATCACGATTGAAGATAACGGAATAGGTATTGAAGAGAGTAAAAAACAGAAAACCCATCACCAGAAGTCAAGAGAAGGCCGTGGCATGAAAAATACACTGGAAAGGATTCAGCTCCTGAATGATCTTTATAAAAAAGATATTACCTGTTCGGTAAAAGACAAAGAAAACAGCAGTGGAGTCTTGGTGACCATCAAAATTAATATTATTTAAAGAAATTATGGCTTAAAAGCTTCATGCCACAGAAGTATCAATAAACATATTCAGCACCCAAACCCGCCAGCTATTATCTGCAACCTCTAACCTGAAAAAAATGAAAATAAAATCCGTAATTGTAGACGACGAAATTATAGCAAGAGAAGTTCTCAGAAATTATATCACGAAATACTGCCCGCAAATAGAAATTGTGGGCGAGGCGGAAAACATTAAAGAGGCCGTTCCCTTAATCACTGAAAAACAACCGCAACTGGTCTTTCTTGACGTAGAAATGCCTTTCGGGAATGCCTTTGATGTGTTGGAAGCTACCAAAGAATTTTCCTACGAAACTATTTTCATTACAGCATTTTCTCAATACTCCCTGCAGGCGCTTAATAAATCTGCAAGTTATTATATTTTAAAGCCCATTGATATCCAGGAACTTATTCTTGCAGTGAATAAAGTAGCGGAAAGTCTGGAAAAGAAAGAGGAGCTCAACCGTAATAAAATACTCCTCGAAAATTTAAAATTAAAGCCAGAAAAACAGCAGCTGATTCTCCCGACACTCCAGGGATTTGATGTTGTAAAAACTGAAGATATCCTAAGGCTGCAGGCAGATGGAAATTTTACACAGGTTTATCTTACCGATGGCTCAAAAAAAATGGTCTGCCGTTTCCTGAAACATTTCGATGATCTGCTGGAAAACCCTTTTGTAAGAGTACACCGCTCTCATATCATCAATGCTGAGTTTGTGAAATCCTACCATAAAAGTGGAACTGTGATGCTTTCAGATGATACGGAGATTGAGGTTTCAGGCAGTTTTAAAGATAATTTCCTGAAGGTATTTTCCTAGAATTATCTTTCCTTAACAGCTTAAAGGCATTATTTTTGAAGTTTTCACCGCAATCACGCAAATATTCCAATTATGAAAACTTTTCAGAAAATTGCTGTTCCCATCACATTAGGTGTTCTGGGACTGATTATTTACAATTCCTGTTCTCCCGGAATTACAAAAGGAGCTGTTGCCATTAATAACTTTGATGCTAAAAAATATCTCGGAAGGTGGTATGAAATTGCCCGTTTCGATTACAGATTCGAGAAAAATATGGATAACGTCACCGCCGAATACTCCGAAAATCCAAACGGGTCCATCCGTGTCCGAAATAAAGGTTATGATTACGTTAAAAAAGAATGGAAAGAATCCATCGGTGAAGCCTGGTTTGTAAAAGATAAAACCGAAGCCCGCCTTAAAGTTTCATTTTTCAAGCCGATCTGGGCTGGTTATAATGTTATTGATATCGACGAAGATTATCAATATGCCCTGGTGGCAGGAAGCAGCGTAAAATACCTGTGGATCTTATCCAGGACAACTTCAATTCCCGAAAGTATAAGACAGCGTTTCATCGAAAAAGCAAAAAGAATAGGGTATAATACTGATGAGCTTATTTGGGTGAGGCATAATGAGTAATTTGAGAATCTAGAGTCAAAAGTCAAGATTTTAGATGCAAGATATTAGCCATTACTTCTGGTGATTTCGGAATATTCAGTCAACAGATATTATCCTTTAAATATTTTTGGACTCAGCACTTCTTTTAAGTCCCGCAACTTATCATTACTTTAAATCCTAAACTTTAGGACATTCAAAACTTATGTTCTGCAGGAAGCATGATCATATTTTGTCATCAACAAATAATTATAGTTTTAAACAGTATCAGCCAAAGATAGAAAAAATCATTTTTATGTTGTCATAGCCACAGATTTTCACGTCATTTGTAGGACATTTCTTTCAAGAATTTATATATGGAAAAAGCTGTTCTGATTACTATCGGTGATGAAATCCTTTCCGGAAACACCATTGATACCAATTCTAATTTTATTGCCGGAGAACTTAAAAATATAGGCATACAGGTTACACAGATCCTTACAATTTCAGATGAGATTGCCATTATTAAAAATACTTTAAAAGCTGCTTTTGAAATTGGAGATCTTGTTATTACAACAGGCGGATTGGGACCGACAAGAGATGATAAAACCAAAAAAGCACTGGCAGAATTTTTCAATGACGAAATTGCTTTGGATGAGGTCACTTTCAACCATCTTAAAAACTATATGGAAAGGCGCGGCCGGCTGGATATTCTTGAGAGAAACAGAGAACAGGCTTTTGTTCCTACAAAATCTATTGTTTTCCAAAATCATTTTGGAACGGCACCATGCATGATGATGGAGCAGGACGGAAAATTATGTTTCAGCCTTCCCGGGGTTCCTTATGAAGTGAAACCGCTGATCAGGGACCAGATTATTCCTTATTTAAAAGAAAAATTCAATCTTTATTATATCCATACCAGGATCGTTTCTGTGGTGGGCATTCCCGAAAGTATTCTTGCAGATATGATTGAAGACTGGGAACTTGCGCTCCCTGAAAACCTTGCCTTGTCTTATCTGCCCGTAGGAACCCGTGTAAAACTGAGATTGACAGCTTCAGGAGAAAATGAAGCTGCTTTGAAACAGCAGGCAGAAGATGAGATCCAGAAGCTCCTTCCCTTGGTACAGGACCATGTGATTGCAGTAACTGAAGACAAAATAGAGAAAATCCTGGCAGAGATCCTTAATGAAAGAAAACTTACCATTTCCACGGCAGAAAGCTGTACCGGAGGAGAGCTTGCAAAAATGATCACCTCCAATTCCGGAAGCTCAAAATATTTTATCGGCGGAATAGTACCTTACGCCACAGAAAAGAAAGTAGAAATTTTAAAAGTTTCTCAAAAAACCATAGATCAGTTCACAGTCGTAAGTGAACAGGTGGCCAGTGAAATGGCAGAAGGCTGCCAGAAATTATTTGGTGCCGATATTTCCCTGTCTACAACTGGTGTTGCGGGACCGGGTAAAGGTGAAGACGGCAAAGAAGTGGGAACGGTTTTCTATACCATTCGGATAAAAGACAAGGAATCTACCTCAAAATTATATATGCCTCATCTGGACAGACTGGACTTCATGTATTTCGTTTCCCAGAAAATTCTTCAGGATTTGGTAGGACTTCTTATAAATACTTAGAAGTCAATTCATTTTTTAATTTTATTTTAATTAAAATCGATGCTCTTTTTCACGCTTTTTGAAATCCCCATGATAAATTTCATAACGTGGAAAATTCAAAACAGATTTTTCAGACTGACAGTAAAAAACGCTGGAGAGGCGTACAGTGGGGCAGCCGTATTTTTATTTTCGTTGCAGTATTGCTTATCCTTGCTTTGGGGCTGATGATGAAGCTCGACAAAAGCCCGAAAATACCTTTCAAAGAAGATTATAAAGCAGTAATGACTGCCAGTAAACCTTACCTGCAGGAAAATAAAATTTCCAAAGAATACAAAGGTTTCAGAAGTTTTATTTCTGAAAAAACAATGCATACCAATCTTGCTAAAATTCAGCAGGCAAGAGTTGAAAGATTAAAAAACCAGAATAAAAGCTGGTCTCAGTTTCCGGGAGGCATCCGTTCAGCATTCTATGTAGCCTGGGACCCACAGTCGCTGATGTCTCTGAAAAGAAATATCAGGCATATCAATCTCGTTTTCCCCGAATGGTTCTTCCTTGATCCTAAATCAGGGGATTTAAAGACCAATGTAGATCCTGAAGGCTATAAAATTATCAAAAGAACCGGAGTTGCAGCAATGCCTATTTTAAGCAACAATGCTGACAGGGAATTCCGTTCCGAAGGACTTGGGAAAGTACTGAGAGATCCGGAGAAAAGAACAGTGCTTATCCGGAAACTTGCGCAGCAGTGCCAGAAATTTCATTTCAAGGGGATCAATATTGACTTTGAAGATATGAACCTGGATTCCGACGAATATCTTATTGCTTTTATGAAAGAACTTTCAGAAACGTTCAAACAAAACAGACTGTTGGTTACCATGGATATCATGACCGATAATGATGATTACAATATCCGGAAACTGAATCCTTACGTAGATTACTTCATCCTGATGGCTTATGACGAATATGCGGAGGACAGTGATGCAGGCCCGGTTTCTTCACAAAAATGGATAGAAGCCCAAACAGAAAAAATCCTTAAGAAAACCTCTCCGGAAAAAGTAATTCTTGGGTTGGGAGCATATGGCTATGACTGGAGTACCAACAAAGAAGACAATACATCCGTTACCTATATGCAGGCCATTACAAAAGCCAGCGCAAGTAAAGCTGCGATTAACTTTGATGATAATACATTCAACTTAAATTACTCCTACACAGATTCTAAAAATAATACCCACACCGTATTTTTCAACGATGCCGCCTCAGTTTTCAATACCATGCGTTTTTCCTCCGAATATCCGCTGGCGGGAACTGCAGTCTGGAGACTGGGCAGTGAAGACAGCAGGATCTGGGATTTTTATGATAAGGATCTTACATTGGCAGGCCTGTCCAGGCTTAATCTGAAAGAACTGGAAAATGTAAAAGGTCAAACGATGGTAGACTATATCGGCGACGGAGAAGTATTGGATGTTTTGAATACCCCTCACGACGGAAAAATTGCCCTGGAAATCGATTCCAAAGAAAAAATAATTACAGATGAAAACTATATCACCTATCCAAGCTCTTATGAAGTGAGAAAATATGGGGAAGCACCACAGAAAGACCTTGTACTGACTTTTGATGATGGTCCGGATGAAACATACACCCCGCAAATTTTAGATGTATTGTCAAAATACCATGTTCCGGCTGCATTTTTTCTCGTAGGGCTCAATGCTGAAAGAAACCTTCCGCTGGTTAAACGCATTTACCGTGAAGGCCACGAAATAGGAAACCATACTTTCACTCATGAAAATGTAGCAAAAGTAAGCCCGGAAAGAGCATTACTGGAAATGAAATTGACAAGACTGCTTATAGAATGTGTAACGGGCCATAGCACTATTCTGTTCAGGGCACCTTATAATGCGGATTCCGAACCTACCACTTCCGAAGAAATAATTCCTGTAGCGCTGGCAAGACAGCAAAACTACCTCGATATCGGAGAAAATATTGACCCTGAAGACTGGCAGCCCGGAATCAAGGCAGATGAGATCATAAAACGGGTTATGGCAGGTATTAAGCAGCAGCGGGGAAATATTATCCTTCTGCATGATGCAGGCGGAGATACAAGAGAAGAAACGGTAAAAGCCCTTAAAACCTTAATTCCGGCACTTCAGAAACAAGGTTATCATTTTACGAATCTTGCCAGTATTCTGCATAAAAACAAAAATGTGCTGATGCCGGAAGTTCCTAAAACAAGATCTTATTATATCATGCAGCTTAATCTGGTCCTCGCTACGGTAATCTATGAAATAAGTCATTTTCTGGTGGCTCTTTTCACCATTTTTATCGGCTTAGGTCTGATAAGGTTGATATTGATGATGTATTGGGCCTTTAAAGAAAGAAAAAAAGAAAAATTGTTGGGCGATTTCCCTGTTTTGGAAACTTATCCGAAAGTATCCATCATTGTACCTGCCTATAATGAAGAAGTAAATATTGTTTCTTCCCTGGATAATTTATTAAAACAAACCTATCCCAACTTTGATATCATCATGGTAGATGACGGAAGTAAGGATTCAACCTATCAGAAAGCAAAAGAAGCGTTTCCCGACCATCCGAAACTGAAAATTTTCACGAAATCAAACGGCGGAAAAGCCACAGCGCTGAACTTTGGGATTTCCCGGACTGATGCGGAATATGTGGTTTGTATTGATGCAGACACCAAGCTTCAATATGATGCTGTAAAATATCTGATTGCCAGATTTTTAAATTCAGATCCTGATGAAAAAATCGCTGCAGTGGCAGGGAATGTAAAAGTAGGAAACACAGTGAACTGGCTCACCAGATGGCAGTCGATAGAATATACCACAAGTCAGAATTTCGACAGGCTGGCATATGCTTATATCAATGCCGTGACAGTAATTCCCGGTGCGATCGGAGCATTTAAAAAATCCGTGATCATCGAAGCAGGCGGATATTCTACGGATACCCTGGCAGAAGACTGCGATATTACCGTGAAAATTTTAAGGGATGGATATACTGTTGCCAATGAAAACAGAGCGGTTGCCGTAACCGAAGCTCCTGAAAGTGTGAAACAGTTTTTAAAACAACGGTTCCGCTGGACTTATGGGATTATGCAGATGTTCTGGAAACAGCGCCAGACATTTCTCAATCCAAAATATAAAGGACTTGGGCTTTGGGCAATGCCGAACATCTTACTGTTTCAATATATCATTCCGTTCTTTTCACCTCTGGCAGACCTGATCATGTTCTTTGGAATTTTATCCGGAAATGGCGGAAAAATATTCACTTATTATCTGATTTTCCTTTTGGTAGATGCATCTCTGGCTTTGGTCGCCTTTATTATGCAGCGGGAGAAACTGACTCATCTGTTGTATGTTATTCCGCAGAGGTTCGGATACAGATGGCTGATGTATATTGTATTGTTCAGAAGCCTGAGAAAAGCGTTGAAAGGGGAAATGCAGTCATGGGGATTTTTAAAAAGAACGGGAAATGTAAAAGAGATAGCGGCTTCCTGATATTTGTTTAAATTTGTTATTGATAAAAAGTAACAAATTGTAAAAACAACAGACCTATTATAAAATTTGCTATCATAATGAAAAAACTAACGCTTTCTTTGTTTTTATTGGCCGGAGTTTGCTCACTAAACACAGTGAACGGACAGGCAAAAGCCGTGAAAACAATAGCTAACGGTACAGATAAGGGCTTGGATATTAGCCTTATGGATACTTCTGTACGTCCGCAGGATGATTTTTATAACTACGTAAGCGGGACTTGGATGAAAACCGCTAAAATTCCATCTGATAAGCCGACCTGGGGAAGTTTCAACAAACTGGCTGAAGATACGGATAACAACTCAATGACTATTCTGAACTCTCTTCTGAAAGATAAATTTGAAGATGGAAGCGAGGGTAAAAAAATCCAGGATCTTTATGCTACTTATATGAATATGCAGAAGAGAAATGCAGACGGAATCAAACCTATTCAGGCTAACCTGAATAAAATTGATGCCATCAAAAATCTTGCTGACCTTCAGAATTATTTGATCTCTGTGACAAAAGACGGAGAAAATACTTTGTACGGATGGGGTGTTGATGCAGATCTTAAAGATTCTAAAATGAATGCCGTGTACTTAGGGAATGCTTCTCTGGGATTAGGAAGAGATTATTATCAGAAAGTAAACGAAAAAAATACAGAAGCTCTTGCTGAATATCAGAAGTATGTCGCTTCTATGCTTAAAGAATTAGGCTACAAAAATGCTGATGCAGCGGCAAAAGGAATCGTTGATTACGAGAAAAGCATTGCAAAAACGTATCTTACCAACGAACAGAGCCGTGACAATACACTGCAGTACAATCCTAAAACAATGGCTGAGCTTTCAACATTGGTAAAAGGTGTTGACATCCCTGCTTACCTTAAAAAAGTGGGAGTAACTACGGATAAAGTGATCATCGGGGAAATCGGATATTACAAAGAATTCGATAAACTGGTGTCTGCTCAGAGCCTTCCTGTCATCAAGGATTATTTGAAATTCCACATGATTCACGGAAGTGCTTCTTACCTGAGTGAGAAATTGGGTAATATGCGATTTGACTTCTATGGTAAATACCTAAGAGGCCAGCAGGAGCAGAGAGCACTAAACAAGAGAGGATTTGAGCTTATCAATAGTACGCTTGGTGAAGCTTTCGGAAAACTATATGTTGAAAAGTATTTCCCGGCTGAAGCAAAAGCACAGATGGTGGAGCTTATCGACTATTTAAAGAAAAGCTTTGCGGTTCATATCAATAACTTAGCATGGATGTCTTCTACAACGAAGGAAAAAGCAATGAACAAACTGAATAAGTTCACCGTAAAAGTTGCTTACCCGGATAAGTGGAAAGACTATTCAAAATTGGATATCGTTTCTGAAGCTAAAGGTGGAAATCTGTACAGCAATCTTCAGAATATTTCCGAATGGCAATACAATAAAGATCTGGCAAAAATCGGTAAAGCTGTAGACAAAACAGAATGGGGTATGACGCCGCAAACGGTAAATGCTTACTATAACCCGGTAAACAACGAAATCGTTTTCCCTGCCGCAATCCTTCAGCCACCGTTCTTCAATCCTAAAGCAGATGCTGCAGTTAATTTTGGAGGAATAGGTGCTGTTATCGGTCACGAAATGAGCCATGGATTTGATGATTCAGGGGCACAGTTTGATGCAGACGGAAACCTGGTAGACTGGTGGACTCCTGAAGATAAAGCGAACTTCGAGAAGGCAACAAAAGCTCTTGCTGCGCAGTATGACAAATACGAGCCGGTAAAAGGAACTTTCGTAAACGGTACTTTCACAAACGGCGAAAATATCGCTGACTTAGGAGGTGTAAATATTGCTTATGATGCCCTTCAGATGTATTTGAAAGATAAAGGAAATCCAGGGAAAATCAGTGGATTCTCTCAGGATCAGAGATTCTTCTTAAGCTGGGCAACCGTTTGGAGAACTTTATCCAGTGAAAAATATATGGTAAACCAGGTAAAAACTGACCCGCACTCTCCGGGATATTTCAGAAGCTTTGGCCCGTTAATCAACGTTGATGCTTTCTACAATGCATTTGATGTGAAAAAAGGAGACAAGCTTTATAAAGAGCCTGCAGACAGAATAAAAATCTGGTAATCATCACCAAAAAATAGCAAAAACCGTTCAGTAATGAACGGTTTTTTTGTTTTTTTAGATGAAGATGTTAGAATGGCAGGTAGCAGATGTAAGTTTCAAAATGCGGATTATTGAGGTACAAATTTCGAGAGTTTGGAATTGAATAATACTGGATCCTCTACTTAAAACTGTAAAACGCTCATATTCTGAACTCGAATTAACTTGTATCTCGAACCAAACTCCATATCCCGGTGTCAATTCTTCATCATTTATTAATTATCATTAATCACCTATTGTTAAAGTTTGTATATTTGATAAGTTTGTAGACAATCAAAAATTATCTTTAATGAAAAAGCTAAATATTGGAATACTGGCCCTTTCCGGCATTGTATTTTTAAACTCATGCGGAACGGCTAAAACTGCTGCTACAGAAACAAAATCTGAAACTACGGCAACCGTTACAGAACCCATAAAAAAAGAAGAAGTGAAAGAAGAAGGAATCAATTTATCTTATATGGATAAAAGCGTCCGCCCGCAGGATGACTTTTTTAGCTATGTGAACGGAAATTGGGTGAAAACCACGCAGATTCCTTCAGATAAAGCGAGCTGGGGCTCTTTCAATGCATTGAGAGAAAATGTAGATGATGCTTCTCTGGATATCCTGAACAAAATTTTGTCCGAAACATATTCTGAAGGTTCAGAAGGCCAGAAAATTCAGAATCTGTACGCATCCTTCATGGATGTGAATAAAAGAAATGCTGATGGATTGGCTCCTCTCAAAGGAGATCTGGCAAAAATTGAGGCGATCAAAAATCTTAACGATCTGCAGAAATACCTTCTTGAAGCCACAAAGTTAGGTGACAATTCCTTCTACGGCTGGAGGGTAAGCGCAGACATGAAGAACTCTAAAATGAATGCCGTATATCTTGGCGGTCCGGATCTTGGCTTAGGAAGAGATTATTATCAGAAAATAAATGATGCCAATACTAAAACTTTAGCAGAATACCAGATGTATGTCGGGAAATTATTCGGAGTTTTAGGCAATAAAAATTCAGAACAGGCTGCACAGAATGTGGTAGCATTTGAAAAGCAGCTTGCCAACTACCTGTTGACCCTGGAGCAGAACAGAGATGCCAACCTGAGGTACAATCCTAAAAATGTAAATGAACTTTCAGGACTGGTTAAAAATGTTAACCTTGCTCAATATCTTAAAGATGCAGGAGTGAATACCGATAAAGTAATCATCGGCGAACTGAAATATTACCAGAATATGGATCAGTTCATCACTGAAAAAAATCTTCCCCTGTTGAAAGATTATCTGAAATACCATTTAATTAACGGAAATGCCAGCAATCTTGATGATAAGCTTGAGCAGATCAGATTCGATTTCTATTCAAAATATCTTCAGGGACAGAAAGAGCAGCGTCCGATGGACAAAAGAGGGCTGAGTCTGGTAAATGGAGTTCTTGGTGAGGCTTTCGGAAAATTATATGTTGAAAAATATTTTACTCCTGAAGCAAAAGCCCAGATGGAGATGTATATTGATTATATTTTAAAATCATTCAAAACACATATCAATGATATGGACTGGATGTCTGCGGCCACTAAAGTGAAAGCTCAGGAAAAACTGTCTAAATTCACTGTGAAAATTGCCTATCCTGACAAATGGAAAGATTACACCCAGTTAAAGGTGGAATCTCCAAAACAGGGAGCAACACTGTACTCCAATCTTCAGAACGTAGCGGCGTGGCAATATCAGAGAAGTCTCGATAAAGTAGGAAAACCGGTTGATAAAACAGAATGGGGAATGTCTCCGCAAACTGTAAATGCTTATTACAGCGGATCGAATAACGAAATCGTTTTCCCTGCGGCCATTCTTCAGCCTCCTTTCTATAACCCTAAAGCTGATGCTGCCGTAAACTTTGGAGGAATCGGAGCCGTTATCGGACACGAAATTTCTCACGGATTCGATGACAGCGGTTCACGTTTTGATGGTGACGGAAACCTCAATAACTGGTGGACGGATGAAGACCGTAAGAATTTTGATGCGAAAGTAGGTCAGTTAGCAGCTCAGTACAGTGCCTATGAACCGGTAAAAGGTAGCTTTGTAAACGGTAAATTTACAAGCGGTGAAAACATTGGTGACCTTGGTGGAGTAGCAGTAGCCTACGATGCCCTCCAGATGTATCTGAAAGACAAAGGAAATCCCGGAAAAATCAGTGGGTTTACACAGGATCAGAGATTCTTCATGAGCTGGGCTACGGTATGGAGAACAAAATCTACCGACCAGTATATGATTAACCAGGTGAAAACCGATCCGCACTCTCCTGGAGTGTTCAGGGCATTCGGACCGCTGGTCAATCAGGATGCATTCAGTAAAGCATTTGATATAAAGCCTGGCGACAAAATGTACAAAGCGCCTCAGGACAGAATAAAAATTTGGTAGAATAACCAAAAATTGTTAGAAAAGAAAGAATCCATCCCCATTAAATGTGAGATGGATTCTCTTTTTAATAGGCTTTCTTATAATTCCGGAGGACAAAATTTATTCCGGTTTCAATAATGTCTCCCATAGTTTTACAATACTTGAAGTTGACGTCGTAGGTAAGTTTTTGCAAAGCTGTTTTCAGCTCTGTAACATTAGCTTCCGGCGCGATATCTTCTTTTTTCATAATAGCAATAAGTTCATCAAATCTGTTTTGGCTGCTGGTCACTCTTTTTACAATTTGAGAACGTACTTCTTTGCGGTATTGTTCTATTGAATTAGGCTTCAGTTTTTCCAGTACCATACTAACCATCGCGTTGTTTTCTTTGAAATACTGGGGAAGATAAACTTTCAAATTCCCTTCGTAGCTTTGCTGGTCAAAATCGATGGGGCGAATCTTATAAATAACCTGATCAAAATCGTGAATGGGAATAATAACATAATTATAAGAACGCATGTCACCCAACAGTCCTATCAGGCAACGCTCATTGAATTTTACAAATTCCTTTGAAATCTGTGCCTTTTCCAATTCTGTACAATTAAGTAAATGCTTCTGAATAAAAACATCTCCCGGAATTCCTAAGATATGCTCTTCTATCAGGGTATTTTTGTGGATAAGAAAATTAATTCGGTTGGGAGAAAGCAGGTCTTCAATTTCCAGTCCATATATGCGGGAAGCATCGGCCTGTTTAATATAAAAGTTGGTATGATTGTCATTGAGGATATTTCTCACCCGAATCCGGAAAGGTTTGGAGTTTCCGAAAGTACAAAAATCTATCGTATCTACTTTCAGATAAGGTAAGGTAGCCTCATCTCCGTCGGAATGAAGAAGGGTGTAAATCTTATTCAAATTAGCCTCTATTTCTTTAAATTCATATTCAGAATACAATACACCCAGCCACAGGGTATCTTTACCGTCCTTATCCAGAATATTTACACTGTCGCTGAATCTCAGCAAGTCTTCATATAAGAACTGAATATGGGTCGTTCTGTTATGTTTTTCCAAATACTGGTTTAATGCTTCCGAAACAGGATATATTGGTTTTCTAAATGCAATCTTTACATCTTTCATAATTGTGCTTACTTTGTTTAAATATAAAGATTTTTTCCTCACATCGGAAGAATTCTTATTTTAAAACCTGATTGATGCTTTTTTATAAAAGCCAGGCATACTAAGATTTATTTTTATCTTCCATACCTTATTTTATTTATTTTTCATAGTTTAGTGATATCGTAAAGTCATGATTTTACGTTATATATAAATTAGCTTAAATTAAATATTTCAAGAAAAATCTTTACAAAATTTTGTATGTTACAGTTTTTTTTTAAATTTAAACATTGGATTGGTAGTTTATTTGATTCATCAGTAAATTACTCAAAGACAGATCCAAACCAAAATCAAAAATCTCAAAATAACAATAATATGGCAATGTTTAATTATGGTGTTGGCGGCAACGAGGTAAAAGTAGACGCTAATGAGGCTATTCAGGAAATACAGGAAAACAAATCGCTGATCGTGAGCCAGCTTACTACAGAAGAATCCTATACCCCTGAAATCGTAACAGGATTAAAAACTGTGGACGACGTCTTCAGACATTTTCAACCATCCGTAGCTGTACAGCACGAAACGGAAGATGGTGGGGTAGTAGAGGAGGAATTCCGTTTTCAGAATCTTGCAGACTTTACCCCTAGAAATCTTACTCAGAAATCAGACTATTTACAGCAGCTTAGCATGGAACAGGAGCAGTACAATAAAATCGTACGCCAGCTGAAGACCAATAAGATTCTGCGTAATATGCTTGAGAATGAACAGACCAGAGCTGCATTCATCGAAGTATTGAAAGATGTGGCACAAGAACTTGAAAAATAATTATTTACACTAAATCAAATCATGGATAGCAAATTACAGGCACAAGAAAGCCAACAGCAGAGTCAGCAGCAGCACTCAGGGCAGCCGAAAGGCAACCCGCTTGCGGAGCTTAATAAAATAGGAGGTTTTGGCTTTGTTGAATCCGTTGTAGACGGTATCGCCAATATGAACCCTACAAGAAAAGCCAGGAAAGAAATTTTCCTGACGGACACCAATAAATCAGACGAAAGAAAAGAGCTTCTTCAAAAAATAAACCTTTGGGTGAGTCTTTTGGAAGGAAATGAGTCTGCAGATAAAATGGCAGATACCTGCAAAACCAAAGCGCAGGCAGCAGACCAGAATCTAAAGACCAACCTGAAAAATACACTGGACGCGGTACGTCTGTTGGAAACCAACTACAGAACCGTAGCCCAGTTCTATAAAAATACAGAACTGGATAAAGTGGATAATGTAAGCATCGTTAATGCAAGCCTTGAACAGGTTTCAGATCTGGATAATCCTTTATTCATTGATGCTATTTCCGAAGAATTCAAAAACTATTACGACCGTTTAGACCTTAGAGACAACTATTCTATCCTGGCAATTCCCGGATATTTAGGCTCAAACAAAGTCATTGAAAAATGGGCAAAGATCTGTAACGAGAACAAAGTAATGATGGTTACCGACTTCGCCAATCTGGATAAGCCGGACGACGTAGTAGACTTATTCCATTCTGCAAACCTTACCGGTGGCGAGCTTCACAGAAGTAACGTTATTATGACTTGCAACTGGCTTGTAGGCAGAGGAAGAGCTGAAGAAGTAGGAGAAGAAGAAAATGTAGAGCTTCCGCCTTCCACTTCATTAGCCGGAAAAATCCACAAAACTCTGATGTCTCAGGTGGCAGCAGGTAAAAAGCATGGTAATATCAACGAAGTAGATGCCGTAAAATTCGAATTGAAGAAAAGTGAAATTTCTCAGTTAGAAAAAATGGGTCTTGTGCCAATGGTGAATGAATATGGTAAGATCATGGCATTCTCAGCTAAAACACTGTTTACAGGAGATAACATCGGTCTTCAGACCTATTCAGTAGTACGTGTATTCGACTATGTAACTAAAGTTTTACTTGACTTCCTGAACAGAAGAGCCTTCGAAAACTGGAATGCCAAAAATGAAGACGATTTGAGAAGACAGATTGTAACCTTCCTTGACAATATCAAAGGTCCGGACAAATTGATTGAAAAGTTCAAAATTGTTCGTTTCGAGCAGGACAGAGTCAATAAAGACAGAGTATGGCTGGATATCCGTATGACACCTTATTTCCCTACAAAAAGTTTCGTTATTAAATTGGACGGACACAAAGGAGATGATGGTAACGAGTGGGATGCACAATATACTCAGGAATAAAAACAACCCAATTATAATAACAAAACCGATGCATTTTTACATCGGTTTTTTACTGCCAATTCATATGAAAATTAATGTGATCAAAAATAGTTTAAGCCTCTTTCTGCCTGTACTCCTGCTGATTGTATTGTCGGGATGTGAGAAAAAATACCAGGCGCCGGACCATTATGCAGTAGACCTTTTTAAAGACGAACGGCAGCAGGGAAAAGCCTATATCATGAATGAAGAGGAATGCTTTGACGGCAGCGAGCTGGTTATTGCAAGTTCCAATGTCAAGCTTACCGACAGTTCAAAAGGAAGAGGAAAAACATTCTTTCTTTACAAGGTAAGATCCGGAAAAGTACTGAAAACGATAAGAGATTCAGTGATGGATTATCCGTTCATGTTTCTTTCTGATCAAAGGCTGAAACTTAAACCGGATTCAATCTACCTTTACCTGAAAAAACTTGAAGGTTACCGGTTTATTGCTGCGGAAAGAAATCTCAGATATCAATGGCTGAAAGCAGCACCGGTATATTCCGTTAAAAAGGATAAATAATTTATCTTTGCAGGACGGAATTTCATCTTTTTTATTCTATTGAGAAAATAGTCTGAACTGAAAATTCCCTCAAATCATTTAAACAGACAAAGGTTTTTGGAAAAAGATAATAAAAGTTCAGATTTTCTTCATATTGGAAATAAATTACTGAACTGGTACGGAAAAAATGCAAGAGATCTGCCTTTCAGACAGACAAAAGACTCTTATAAAATCTGGATCTGCGAAATTGTTTTTCAGCAGACAAGGATCAGCCAGGGACTCAATCATTATAATAACTTTATTAAAAGATTTCCGGATGTAAAGACGCTGGCTGACGCGGAAGAAAATGAAGTGCTGCTCTACTGGAAAGGTCTTGGATATTATTCAAGAGCTATTAATATCCACAAAGCCTCACAACAGATCATGAACGATTATCATGGTGATTTCCCTGCCGATTATGAAGAGATTTTAAAATTAAAAGGAGTCGGGAAATATACTGCTGCGGCAGTTTCAAGCATCTGCTTTGGAGGTAAAATGCCGGCTGTTGACGGTAATTTTTACAGAGTTTTAAGCCGTATTTTTGCTGATGACTTTGATATTTCCAATTCCAGGGCTTTCTCCTATTTTTCTCAATTGGCAACTTTAGTCATGCCCGAAAATGTAGGCGATTTTAATCAGGCTATGATGGATCTGGGCTCGGAAATCTGCAAACCTAAAAATCCGCTTTGTGGCGAATGTCCGGTAAATGACGACTGTCTTGCATTTTCCATGCAGAAAACATCAGAGTATCCTGTAAAAACCAAAAAAGTCAAAACAGAAGATCTCGCGCTGAAGTATTATTTTGTACACAGAAGCGGACAGTTCTTAATCAGGCAAAGAAAAGATGACTTCATCTGGAAGAAATTATTTGAATTTCCAACGGAAATTTCTTCAGAGCTGGAACCTTTTATCAGGAATGTAAAAACCATCACCCATAAGCTTACCCACAAGAATCTCAGTATTGAAATTTCAAATGTTGAGGTTGATTCAGAAGCAGTTTGGGACAGTTTTACAGCCGAAAATCAGTACATCATTACAGACTTTGAAGGTTCTCACGACAAATCTTTTCCCAAGCCTTTGGAAAACTACATCCAAAACTCACTGAAAGACTGAAATTTGTCTCCCAAAATCTAAAATCTAATTTGTACTTTTGCAAAATGATAAAAAACGTCATTTTTATTTTTGTATCACTGCTTTTAATTTCATGCGGAAAAGATCATGTTCCAAAACCTTACGGGGAACTTCGCCTGGAATATCCGGCACCGAAATATCAGAAGTTTGAGAATAACTGTGCCTATACTTTTGAATATTCAGACTTTGCATCGATTTCCGATGCTAAGAAACCATGCTGGTATTATATAAATTACCCAAAAATGAAAGCTAAGGTCTTTGTGACCTATTATCCGATACAGAATGATTTTGCCGACCATATCAAAGAAGCTGAGAAAATGGTGTATGAGCATACCATTAAAGCGAGTTCCATAGATACCAAATCATTCGAATACCCGGACAAAAAGGTGTATGGAAACTTCTATGAGCTTAAGGGCCAGAGTGCTTCCAATCTTCAATTTTACATTACAGACAGCACAAAACATTTCGTGACTGCTTATTTATACTTTAATACAAGGCCAAAACCTGATTCTTTGGCCCCGGCAGTGAGCTATATCAAAGATGATATGAAGCATCTGCTGGACACTTTTGAATGGAAAAAATAATTGACTTTAAAATACATTGAAAAATATATGAAACTTTTAGTTGTAGGAAGCGTTGCATTTGATGCAATCGAAACGCCATTTGGTAAAACTGATAAAATTTTAGGAGGGGCAGCTACTTATATTAGCATCACTTCATCCGTTTTAGGCGTTAAATCTGGTATTGTTTCCGTTGTTGGAGGAGATTTCCCACAGGAGCACCTTGATATGTTCACAGACAGAGATGTAAATATTGAAGGAATCGAGATCGTGAAAGAAGGAAAAACATTCTTCTGGTCCGGGAAATATCATAATGATCTGAATACCAGAGATACTTTGGCTACAGAAGTAAATGTTTTGGAGAATTTTGATCCGAAAATTCCAGATTCTATGCAGGATGCAGAGATTCTTCTGCTTGGTAACCTACACCCTGGCGTTCAGCTGTCCGTACTGGAGAAAATGAACAAGCGCCCAAAACTTGTTATCCTTGATACCATGAACTTCTGGATGGATTCAGCATGGGATATCCTGATGGATATGATCGCTAAAACAGATGTTATTACCATCAATGATGAAGAGGCAAGACAGCTTTCAGGAGAATATTCTTTAGTAAAAGCAGCTAAAAAGATCCACACCATGGGTCCTGACTATGTAATCATTAAAAAAGGAGAGCACGGTGCTTTACTTTTCCACGACAATAAAGTATTCGCTCTTCCAGCACTTCCGCTGGAAGAGGTTTTTGATCCAACCGGGGCCGGAGACACTTTTGCAGGAGGTTTTGCAGCTTATCTGGCTAAAAAAGGTAAGTTTGATTTCGATACCATGAAGTCTGCTTTGATCGTAGGTTCGGCAATGGCTTCCTTCACCGTTGAGAAATTCGGAACAGAAAGAATTCAGGAAGTAAATGAAGCTGATATGTTCAGCAGATTAAGACAATTCAAAGAATTAACGACATTCGATGTCGAACTGCAATAAATAAGTCTTTTTAAGAAATATTTATAATAAAAAATTTAGACTAATTCGTTAAGTATTCTAAATTTGCAACTTGTTTAAAATAGTAAAATGACAAATAAACTAAAAATCACTTTTCTTCTTGGGATTTTCATGATGATATTCTCTTCAAACATGAATGCTCAGCTAAAACCGGGAGAACTAGTGGATGGTATTGCTGCTGTTATCGGGGATGAAATTGTATTGGAATCTGATGTGAATGAGCAGATGAACTATGCCAAACAACAGGGAGCCTCTGAGACTGACAAATGTGACTTTCTTGAGAACCTGATCAGCAACAAGCTTCTTGTATACGAAGCTAAAAAAGATACATTAATTGAAAACCGTTCTGCTGCCATTAAAGAGCAGGCCAATGCAAAATACCGCCAATTGCTTTCTCAGTTCCCTGATGAAAAAACTATGCTTGCTGCCTATAAATTCAGAAATGGCTATGAAATGAAAAACGCTATCGAAAAGATAGATGTAGATCAATACTACGGGCAGGCAAAATATCAGCGTATTACAGAAAAGGCAGACGTAACCCCGAATGAGGTTACAGACTTCTATAACCTTTACAAAATGCAGCTTCCGGAAATAAAGGATGAGATCTCTTTAGCACAGATCATGATATATCCTAAGCTTACAGAGGCCCATAAAGAAGATCTTATCAAAAGATTAAATAAAATCAAGCAGGATATTGCTGCCGGAGAAACTTTTGAAAGCCAGGCAAGAATTTATTCTGAGGATGAGGGGTCTGCTGCGAATGGAGGACTTTATAAAAATATAACCAAAGGACAGATGGTAAAGCCTTTTGAAGCGGCTGCACTGAACCTTCAGGAAAATGAGATCTCAGAACCTATTGAATCTGAATTCGGATACCATATCATACAGCTGATCAGGAAATCAGGGAAAGTATACGATGCAAGACATATCTTGTTGAAAGCAACTCCAACAGATGATGAAATAAAGACAGCAAAAGCAAAGCTGGATAGTATCAAAAAACTTGTTCTTGACGGTAAAATAACATTTAAAGATGCTGCTTTTAAATTCTCAGATGATAAAAGAACGAAATTCAATGCCGGAATTATTTCAGGTGCAGACGGTTCTGATAAAATTGAAAGAGAAAGTATTCCCGGATCTATCACTTACGAACTGGCAGGTCTGAACAAAGGAGATATTACTTCAGCTTTCGAAGATGAAGACAATAAAAGAAAAGTAGTGAAGATCATCAAATTAGAAGATGTTATTCCTGCCCACCAGATCACATTGGAAACAGATTATAACAGAATCAAACAGATGGCGCTCAATAAAAAGCGTAACGAAATGATTGAGAAGTTTGTCAACTCTAAATTACCGACAACCTTTATATCAATTGACGGACGCTATGACAACTGTAAATTCAAAGCCAACTGGAAAAAAGAATCAATCAAAAAATAAATACTAAACCTTCAGGATCCTGAAGGTTTTTTTATGCTGAAAAGTCAGGATATTCCCTTTAAAAACCACGTTTTTTAGTATTTTTACGCATGAGCAATTTTATAGATTTCAATTCAGCAAAAAAGCTTCAGGAGATGAAGACAGATCAAAATAGAATTACAGCCCTTTTTAATATACAATATCCTGTTATTCAGGCAGGAATGATCTGGCATTCGGGGTGGAGACTGGCTTCAGCGGTTTCCAACTGTGGAGGTTTGGGGATCATAGGAGCAGGAAGCATGTACCCTGATATCCTGAGAGAAAACATTCAGAAATGTAAATTGGCTACAGATAAACCATTTGGCGTTAATGTGCCTATGCTGTATCCTAACCTTGAAGAGATCATCCAGATCATTCTGGAAGAAGGAGTGAAGATTGTTTTTACTTCAGCCGGAAATCCTAAAACCTATACGGAGACCCTTCAGAAAGAAGGAATAACAGTTGCCCACGTCGTTTCCTCTACTAAATTTGCTGTAAAATGTGAAGAAGCAGGAGTAGATGCTGTAGTGGCCGAAGGTTTTGAGGCAGGAGGACACAACGGAAGAGATGAGACCACTACTTTTTGCCTGATCCCGAATGTAAAGAAACATATTTCCAAACCATTAATTGCTGCCGGAGGAATTGCATTGGGTTCCCAGATGAAAGCTGCTATGATCCTGGGTGCAGACGGTGTACAAATCGGTTCCCGATTCGCTGCTACCGTTGAAGCAAGTGCTCACGAAAACTGGAAAAAGAAAATTACAGAACTGAATGAAGGGGATACCCATCTTACTTTAAAAGAACTGGCACCTGTAAGAATGGTGAAAAACAAGTTCTTTGGTGAGCTGGAAGACATCTACCAGTCGGGAAGAGATAAAGAAGCTTTAATAGCATCATTGGGACGTGCAAGAGCAAAGCGTGGAATGTTTGAGGGAGATATGGAAAACGGCGAGCTGGAAATAGGACAGGTTTCTGCTTTGATCAATGATATATTACCGGTAGAAACCGTTTTCAGTAATTTATTGAAAGAGTTTAAAGAAGCAAAAGTGCCAAGTTTATAGAATCTGAATGAATGGAAGAGAGAATAATTGAAGTAAGAGATCAGAAACTTTATATAACATACAACAATGCATCCAAAGAAAAGCCTGTTATCGTTTTTCTTCATGATTCCTTGGGCTGTGCACAACTTTGGAGAGATTTCCCATCAAAACTGTCTGAAATTACGGATTCTAATATCCTCATATATGACAGATTAGGCTATGGGAAATCCGGAACAATGCCTACCCATGAAAGACCGGTTAATTATATGGAACTAGAAGCCGATCTGTTGAATGATTTGCTGACAGAGCTTAATATCAACAATGTTGTTCTATTCGGGCACAGTGACGGTGGGACAATTGCCCTCATCACGGCTGCTAAGTATCCCGAAAAAATACAGGCTGTAATCTGTGAAGCAGGACACATTTTTGTAGAAGAGGTTACATTAAAAGGGATCTATGATGCCTGGGAAGCATACAAAACGACCAATCTTGCCGAACGTCTTGCCAAATATCATGGAGACAAGGTAGAAATGCTTTTCAGGGCCTGGACAGAAACCTGGACCCGTGAAGACTACAGAAGCTGGAATATTGAATACCTTTTAAAAGATATTCAATGTCCTTTGCTTTTCATTCAGGGGGATGCTGACGAATATGGTACACTGGATCAGGTTGAAAAAACAGTTTCTCAGGTAAGCGGTCCTGCAGAAAAATATATCATTCCGGGAATAGGGCATACGCCGCATAAAGAAAATCCGGAGCTTGTTTTGGCTAAGGTATCAGAATTTATAGAAAAAATATAGCTGTAAGCATAATCAGTAATAAGAGCATCTTGCGTTACATGGTGCTTTTTATTTTCAGTCAGGTAATTGAACAATATCTGATTTAAATTGTTATCTATATTTTCTGTACAAATTGATGAGTTGTGTTTGAATGAATTATATTAATAGCAGTTGAATTTCTGCTGCGATATTTTCTCTCGCCTGCTGCTCATATTTGTCCCTGAAATGCTCTGTTTTGAAAATACTTTCCAGTTCCAGGAAGTTCTTTAATACTTTTTTTCTTCCCGGTTTGTAGAGAAGATCAGGGTAAAAGGCATATTCTTTCCGGATCTTCCCGGTATAGTCAAAATAAGTCGCAGAATCTTTTCCCAGGATAGAAAGATCTGCATCCAGAAGATAATTTGTATCCGGATCATCTGACTTTTGGTGGGATTTGGTAGCTAAGATCTGACTTTCGGTTTTCGAAATTTTAGTTTGGGTCAATCCTATTTTATGGAGTCGTTCTGCAGCATATGACGCACTTCTTTCTTCATTGGACTTTGAAGAAGAATCATAAATAACATCGTGGTAAAAAACGGAAAATGAAACAGTAAAAAAATCGTCAATATCGTTTTTTACACTTTCCAGTTCCATGAACATATTTTCAAGATGAAAAAGATCGTGATAGTACCTGCCTTTTCCGGAATATCTGGTTTCAATTTCTTGCCACAGATTTTCAACAAGACTCCTGTCTTCCGTAAAATGAAGGCAAAGATCTGTGAAGTTTCCTTTCAGATTCATGATAATGGATATAAAAAAAAGGAACTTTTAAAAAGTTCCCTGATTTGATTCCAATACTGCTTTCAGATCAGCCCAGCCTCCGCCGTTATAACCGTCTTTCAGGCCCTGGCCATTAAGGTATTCCAATGCTTTTCCGCTTCTGTTTCCGCTTCTGCAGAACAGAATCACAGGTTTTTCGATAGATAAGATTTCTTCCTTTCTGTCTTCTACTTCACCAAGAGGAATATTTTTGGCGCCATCTATATTGCCGTCCATTTCAAGCTCCATCGGCTCACGAACATCAATTAATTCATAATTTCCAGACTGTATAACTTCTATTAAAGACATAACTGTGTAGTTTAAGATTAAAAATAATAACGAAAATACGCAATTTTTTCCTGAAAAAACTCTTTATCAAAACTTAAATTTTCCCAAAAATGCTTAAAACTTCAGGTGCATTCACTTCTTACCGATAACCGTAAGATTCATAAATTAAGCTTAATTTTGCAGAATGGAAATTCTAAATGGCGGTGCCGAAAAATATTCCCAGCTTATAAAATCCAAAGCACAGCATTTTGGGTTTCAAAGCTGTGGGATATCGAAAGCAGCATTTTTAGAAGAAGACGCTCCGAATTTAGAAAAATGGCTCAAAAATAATTTCCACGGTGAAATGAAATACATGGAAAACCATTTTGATAAAAGATTGGATCCCAGGTTGCTTGTGGAAGGCTCGAAGTCTGTTATTTCACTGTCCTATAATTATTTTCCAAAAGAAGAAATCCCGGCGCTGGAAAATTATAAAATTTCAAAATATGCCTACGCAGAAGATTACCATGAAGTCGTGAAAGAAATTCTCCGTGAGATGGTTTCAGAACTGCAGGAGGAAATAGGAGAGTTTGGGTTCCGGGTTTTTGTGGATTCTGCACCCGTCCTGGAAAGAAGCTGGGCCAGAAAGTCGGGAATTGGATGGGTAGGAAAAAACGCCAATCTCATCACAAAACAGAATGGCTCCTTTTATTTTTTGGCTGAAATTATCTGTGATCTTGAGCTCATTCCCGATCATGCCACTACAGACCATTGCGGGACCTGCAGGAAGTGTATTGATGCATGTCCTACGGATGCCATTGTTTCCGAAAAGATCATTGACGGAAGCCGCTGTATTTCTTACGCGACTATAGAGCTCAAGAACGAAATTCCCGATCATTTTAAAAATAAGATGGAAGACTGGATGTTCGGTTGTGATATTTGCCAGGATGTATGTCCCTGGAACAGGTTTTCTTCACCCAATCTTCAGAGCCGTTTTGCTCCCAATGAATCCCTGAAAAATTTCAAAAAAGGAGAGTGGAAAGAAATTACCCAGGAAATATTTTCTGAGATCTTCAGGAAATCCCCTGTAAAGAGGACCAAATTTGCCGGCCTGAAGCGGAATATTGAATTTTTGGAACGTTCTTCAGATAAGCTTTAGGATAAATTTTTGGTGACGAATCCTTATCTGGAATTTAGAAGTTCCAAAGCTAAGGAGGATAAATGACCATCCCTTAAGCTGTCGGTCTTAAGGAGGTTAAGATTTAATTCAGTAAGAATCTCTGAAAAAACTCTTCCTTAAAAAGGAAATTGATTTTCAGGAGACGAATGTCCCACAGAAAATCAACGTTTTTTTTGTACTCTTTTTGGAGCTGTTTTTACCCGTACTTTAAATCTTTTTTGTGATTTTGTATTTTTACGCATATTTGTGAATATTTCGTAATTAAATTTAATCATTTTTTCGATTAAAACAAATACTTTTACAGAAAATTGAAGATTAAATTTTATTAAAGCATGAGTGTTAAAATTATATTGCTGTTTGTTCTGAAAACCCTGGGAATTATTTTGGGAATTGTTGCTGTGTATGTTATCCTGGGACTTTTGCTGCCACTTATAGAAGTTTCAGCAGATAATGATGAACAGCCGAAAGATATTCCGATCTATATTTATACCAACGGTGTACATACGGATATTGTAATGCCTGTAAAAAATGATCTTCAGGATTGGGGGGCAAAAGTTCCGTTTTCCAATACAAAATCGAAAAGAACGGATTACAGTTATATAGGAATAGGCTGGGGCGATAAAGGTTTTTATCTGGATACCCCAACGTGGGCTGATCTGAAGTTTTCCACTGCCTTTAAAGCTGCCTTCTGGCTCAGTGATTCTGCCATGCACTGTTCCTATTACAAAACTATGAAAGAAGGAGAAGACTGCAAAATGATCATGATCAGCAGAGACCAATATAAAAATCTGGTAAAATTTATAGAAGATAAATTCGACAGGGATCAGAATGGAAACTTTATCCTCATTCCTACCAACGCTGTTTATGGTGTTAACGATGCCTTTTATGATGCGAAAGGAAAATACAGCTTCCTGAATACCTGCAATACCTGGGCAAATGATGCGCTGAAAGCCGCAGGACAGAAAGCTGCCCTATGGACACCTTCCGATTTCGGAATTTTCAGACATTACAAATAGTTTTCAATGAAGATTTTTGCCATAATTTTTGCTTTACTCCTTATATTTTCATGCACTAATGAATCTAAAAGAAGTCGTCTCGTTGTAACAAATGCTTCTGTTAAAGAGGAGAATAGGCCGGAAGTGGACCTGTCTGAAATTACAGCAAAAGCTGACGAAGCTCTGAAATTTTGTATTTCAAAAAAACTAAATACAGATTTTTGTATTCTGATCGATATGAGCCTTCATTCGGGAATTAAAAGATTTTTTGTCTGGGATTTCAAAACGGAGTCAGTGGTCAAGAAATATCTTGTGGGCCATGGCTGTGGCTTAAATTCCTGGAGTGCAGATGGTTCAAAAGACAATCCACAGTTCAGCAACGAAGACGGAAGCCATCTTTCATCTTTAGGGAAATATAAGCTGCAGGGAAGAGGTTACAGCGAATGGGGAATCAATGTCAAGTATCTGATGCATGGTCTGGAAGAAACAAACAGTAACGCTTTAAAAAGATATATTGTTTTCCATTCCTGGGACCAAATGAGTGACGAGGAAGTTTTTCCAAAAGGTTCTCCCGAAGGTTGGGGTTGTCCTACAGTGTCCAACAGGGCAATGAGAGAAATAGATCCTATGATTCAAAAGGCAGGGAAACCTGTTCTGATGTGGATCTATCAATAATATACCGGAAAAATTATGAAGCACCGTCTTGTCCGTGAGCAGCAGCTCAACTGCAGTATAGAAATAGCATGGAAGTTTTTCTCCTCTGCCGGTAATCTTTCCGAGATTACACCGAAAGACATGAATTTTACTGTCCTGACTACAATGGAAAATGATGAAATTTATGAAGGAATGCTCATCGATTATTACGTTTCACCTTTATTCGGAATAAAGATGAAATGGCAGACAGAGATTATTAAAGTTGATTTTCAGAAAAGCTTTATAGACTTCCAGAAAAAAGGACCTTATCAACTATGGCACCATCATCATGAATTTATCCCTAATGACAAAGGAGTGCTTATGAAAGATACTATTGATTATGAACTTCCGATGGGATTTTTGGGAGAAATAGCCCATCCTCTTTTCGTTAAAAAGAAAGTGGAACATATTTTCGACTACCGCTACGAAGTACTGGAAAAAATATTCAATAAAAATAATAAAGTGTAGGATATAATAAAGCCGCTCTGTGGAGCGGCTTTATTTATTATCTGACAAAATCTGCATGATGAAGCAGATAGTGATTTATTTAACCAATTCGATATTAACAGCAGAGAATCCTTTTGGAGATTTTTCTTTCTCGAAGGATACTTTGTTACCCTTTTTTACAGGATGTGCACAGCTGTTGTTGTGAAAGAAAACATTTTCTTTGCTGTTGTCTTCAGTAATGAAGCCATAGCCTTTCTCACTGTGGAAAGTGATGATCCCTGTCTTTCTGATTTCCTCTGCCATAATAGGAGCGGCACCAAGCTGGATCTCATCAATGTTTACTTCCTGTCTTTCTCTGTCTTCAGGAGGTGTAGAGGTAAGTCTTCCGAATTCATCTACATACATGAAAACATCTTCTGCACCTTTGTTGTTATTCGTTTTACGATCTTCGCGTCTCAGCGCTTTTTCTTTTTGCTTTTGAATTTTTTTCTTGAAATTTTCTTTTTTAGAAAAAGAGTCTGCCATAAATTATTCTAGTATTTAATTTTATATTGTAATTGTTTACCTGATCTGCCAAGTCTTATAAAGCTGCAGTCATCCGTCTGTTCTTCTTTATGAAACGAAGCGTCGAAAGCAGTTTGTTTGGGCGTTCATCAGTAAAAGAAGTGATTTTTAAAAAATGAGGCATCTGAAAAGCGGGAACTGAAAAGAAAGAATTTCTATACTGTAACAGAGGGCAAAGGCAGCGGCCTATTAATTAATATACAAATATACGACAATTAACTGAATAAACCTATTTTAAATCATTGATTATCAAAAAAGTATTTTCTGCTTTGAAAAACGGGCAGTCGTTTCACTAATTTATACATCAATAAAAAAATCCTCAGCTTGCTGAGGATTGTGGAAAATAATATATTATAAAAATGAAGTGGTGTATAATATGATTCATAGAGCAGCAAATGTTGTGCCTAAAAATCACATATTTTGGATTTTTTTTGTGTAGAAGCTCAATTTTAGAGCGGTTGCAGAGTGTATCCGGTTGGTACGTAGTGTGATATATCCTTTATGTGAGTAATATTTTTTCATCATTCATCCTAATGTATGGATGTAGGAATTTGGAATTCATTGCCATATCTAACTTTTATATACACTTTTAAGCTGTTGATATCTGATGTTCATCATTATTTTTTTTGCGGTTTAATTTTAGATTCATGAAAAAAAACTTCTATCTCCGTGCAGCGCTCTCAGTTATTCTGTTGATGCATAGTGTAATATCTATTTTCAGCGGCGATGTTAATCATTTTGGCCGTCTTTACCTGGATACCATAGGCTTCAGTCCTTTTGGAATTTATGTGGCCTGGGCTGTAAAGCTGATCCATCTTATCTCAGTATTTCTGATCTGGTGGGACCGGTATATAAAGGCAGTTTCTATCTGCCATATCATTATCCTGATTTTTGGAATTTATTTTGTGCACTGGCAAAATGGATGGTATGTTGTAGGTGGCGGTACCAACGGGATTGAATTCAATATTCTTTTAATTTGCTGTTTTTTACAGCTTATTTTTACCGGAAAGGAAGAAAACTGCAGTTCATAGACCATTGGTGTGGGTTACAGGTTTAAATTTTTATTTTCCGCTGAAAGATGGTATTTTGCATAGTAAATCCTATCACAATCAATGCCCGGCAGAAAATCAAAATTATACATCCATTTACTCTTTTGGATACTGTATTATATTCTGGAAGTTTATCTGGACTTTTACTGGTCAAGGTATCAGTTTCCTGGTGCCAAATGGCAGTTGAGGCTTCAGAATACTATTATTCTGGAACTTGGATATCTTCTGATTAAAATTCCGCTGGCTTATATTCTTCTGTATGTATACGAAAGAACCGGCCTCAAAAGATTGCTTACCTGTATTCTCTCTGTTATTATTCTTATGGCGGCGGTTCTTGCCCACAGGTTTTTTACCCATTATATCATTTATCCCCATATTTATGGAATTGCTGAAACATTGGACGGGAAACAGTCGTCAGGATTTATCAACGGGCTTGTGGCTTTTAACTCCTTTATGGATTTGATCTTTATGGCTGGCCTTATCTTTGGCGTCGAAATTACCAGGCAGAAAAACCTGCTGAAAGAACAAATTTCAAAGCTGAAATCAGAAAAGCTGGATCAGGAGCTTACCATGCTGAAAGCCCAGATCAATCCCCATTTTTTGTTTAATACCCTGAATAATATTTACGGAATGGCCCTTAAAAAAGCCGATGAAACACCTGATGTCATATTACAGCTTTCCAAAATGATGCGGTATAATATTTATGAGGCAGCCGAACGGTATATTTCTATAGAGAAAGATGTAGAGAATATCAGAGATTTCCTCCAGATCCAGAAGATCCGGTACCATGACCTGGTAATCCGTTTTAATGAGACTATAGATAATCCTTCCCAGGAGATTTCACCGCTTATTTTGATCCAGTTTGTGGAAAATGCCTTTAAACATGGTGTGTCGGAAACCTTTGGACAGAGTTTTATTCATATTGATATTCAGCTGAATAACGGTGTTCTTCATTATCATATTGAAAATTCAAAAGAAGAAAAGCCGCACGGAAATTCTACAAAAATAGGATTGAAAAATATCCGCAGGCAGCTTGAACTGCTTTATCCAAAGCATATTCTCACCGTTGAAAGTACCACTGAACGGTATATCGTAACCTTAATTATTGACCTCAATGACACATTCCGATTTTAAAAAATACAGCTGCATCATTGTAGAGGATGAGCCAATAGCTGCAGAAATTCTGGAGAATTTTGTTTCAAGAGACCAGGATCTTCATCTCGTGGCAAAATGCTCCGATGCCGTTTATGCCGGAAGCCTTTTAAACAGGCATGATATTGATCTGATATTTCTGGATCTCCACCTTCCGGTTGTAAAAGGCTTTGATTTCTTGAAAAAACTGAAAAATCCGCCTCTTGTTATTGTGACTACTGCTTATCATCAATATGCTGTAGAAGGTTATGAGCTTGATATTGTAGATTATCTGATGAAGCCTGTTCCCTACGACAGGTTTACCAAAGCGGTTGAAAAATTTAAATACCTGATGAACGCAGAGGAAGCCTTATTGGAGGCAGCGGACCGCGAACACATTTTTATCAGCAGTGGAAAAAAGCAGATTAAAATTGTTCTTCATGATATCTTTTTTATTGAAAGCTTACGGGAATATATTCACATTCACACCAAAAAAGGAATGATCACTGTGAAAATGCCGATCAGCAGGATAGAAGAAAGTCTGGATCCTAAAATATTCCTGAGGATTCACAAATCTTATATTATTTCGAAATCTAAAATTGAAGTACGCTCTGCCAGCATGATACAGGTAATGGGCAAAAAGCTTCCGATTGGCAGGACTTATAAGCCTTCCATAGAGCTGTAAACCTTCATAGACTAATAGCTTTATTTGATAGCTGTTTCTTTTATTATTCTTCAGTTTTGGGCAACTTTGAACTGTTAAACAACTCCCGGGAGCTTAAAGGATAAATAAAGTTTGAATAAAAGAATGACCGATTGCAGTAATTAGAATATATGTGGATGTTAGTATTCTGAGGAATACGGATTGGCTTAATCATCTTAAGCCAATTTTTTTATTTGATATAACCTGAAAAAAAACTCTGGTATCACAATCGGTACCGGAGGTTTTTCTATATTTTGAAAACTATGAAGCCTTCATTTCTTTTTTATCCCATATACTTTTGATAATAAAGAACAATCCTAAAAACAGAAACGGGATGCTTAAAATTTGTCCCATATTCAGGCTCATTCCCTTTTCGAAATCAACCTGGTCCACTTTTATAAATTCTACAAAGAACCTGACAATGAAGATCAGTAGAGTAGTGATGCCGAAATAAAAGCCTTTTCCAACCTTAAAGATGTTTTTCGTATAGATATAATATACCAGAAGGAAGACCACCAGATAGCATACCGCTTCATACAGCTGGGCAGGATGTCTCGGAATATTGTCTATCTGCCTGAATATAAATGCCCATGGCGCTGTAGAGGGTGTTCCTATAATTTCAGAGTTCATCAGATTGCCTAACCTGATAAATGCTCCGGCCAGAGGAGTGGCAATAGCGATCACATCCAAAACAGTCATAAACTTTATGGAAAACTTTCTTGCATAGATCAGAAGCATAATAATAAGCCCGATTCCGCCACCGTGGCTTGCCAGTCCTGCGTATCCAGAGAAATGATAGGCTCCGTCAATCCCTTTCTGGATCGGCAGGAATATCTCAATAGGATGCTGGGAATAATAATCGAAATCGTAAAAAAGGCAATGTCCTAATCTGGCACCTGCTAAAATCCCTATAAATGCATAAGAAAAAAGTGCTTCATGAGCCTGTTGGCTTAGATTTTCTTTTTTATAAATGGTCTTTAGGATGGTGTAGCACAGAACAAGTCCGGCCAGAAACAGCAGGCCATAGTATTTAAGAGGGAATCCGGCAATATTGAAAATTTCAGGACTTACATCCCAGTTAACATATAATAAATTCATTGATGATGATTGTAGAATTATTTTAGGGGACAAATATAGCAGGATATAGACGTTTTTAGGGAATATAAGTCAGACTTTAGGACATTTTTGGGGAATATATCATGTTTTACAGAGAGAAAAAATAAGCTTTTAATATACATTTAAGCAGAGATTCTGTTACAACTTCGCTACATTAGGATACTGTTTCATTGAGAGAATTTCGGAACTTTGTTCCAGTAAAATCTTCCTGTATTAACCGGAAATTATAAAAATTATGCAAACAATATTAGGTGCCAACGGACAGATTGGCGAAGAATTAGCCAGAGAACTGAAAAAAAATTACACATCAGATATCAGAATTGTGAGCAGAAATCCTGTAAAAGTAAATGATACAGATACTGTGTTCCCAGCAGATCTTTCAAAACAGGAAGAAGCAATCGAAGCCGTAAAAGGAAGCGAAATTGCTTATTTTACTTTGGGAATGCCCATGAATACAGATTTATGGGAGAAACAGTTTTCAGTGATACTGAGAAATGTAATCGATGCCTGTAAAATCAACGGGACAAAACTGGTGTTTTTTGATAATACCTATATGTATCCGCAGAACAGCAGGATTCTCACAGAGCAAACGCCATTTGCACCTGTCGGGAAAAAAGGGAAAGTGAGGCAGCAGATGGCTGAAATGCTTTTAAAAGAAATAAAAACCGGGCAAATAGAAGCTGTTATATGCCGTGCTCCCGAATTTTATGGTCCCGGAAAGACGCAAAGTATTACCAATACCCTGATCTTTAATAATATCAAGGCTCATAAAAAACTGAAAGTTCCTTTAAGAGATGATACGGCAAGAAGCCTGATCTGGACACCGGATGCCAGCAGAGCAACGGCCCTGATTGGAAATACGCCGGATACATATGGGCAGACCTGGCATCTTCCGGTAGACAGCAATAAGCTCACCTATAAGCAGTTTATAGCCTTGGCATCACAGATCTATGGAAGGGAATTAAAATATACTGTCATTCCAAAGTTTGTGTTTAAGATAAGCGCCCTTTTTAATAAACAGGCGAAAGAGCTGCAGGAGCTGCTTCCAAGATATGGGGATGATAATATATTTGATGATTCAAAATTCAGAAAACGTTTCCCGGATTTTAAAATAACTTCATATAAACAGGGGATAGAGCAGATAAAAGAAGAACAGAAAAAATAGTAATTTTAGGGACGGAAGACGGAAGGCGGAGGATGGAAACCTGTTTACAGTTATTCATTCTGGCATAACAACTTCTTATTCCAGTTCTAGCTCAATCAATTAAAAACTCATGAAATCACCGGAAAAAATATCTTCCATTAACCTTTTTCACAGGTATTTGAAGCTGAAAAAACCTTCAAATCCTTTGATCAGTGTTTTCGACTTTACAGAAATCTCTGTAGATCCTGCCACTCTGTTAAGTGCTATCATAACAGATTTTTATGTAGTGGCCCTTAAAAAAGACTGTGCAGGAAAATTCAAGTACGGACAGCAGTATTATGATTTTGATGAGGGAATCATGTATTTTACGGCACCACAGCAGGTCATGCAGTTTGAAGATATATTGCTTTCCGAAGTAAAGGGGAGTGTGTTGGCCGTACACCCTGATTTCTTACAGGGATATGCTTTAGCCAGTGAGATCAGGAATTATGGTTATTTTTCTTATTCCAGCAATGAAGCACTTCATCTTTCCGAAAGAGAGGAAAAGTCTGTGATGGATATTATTGACAATATCAGAAAGGAAATGGAGGCTAATATGGATGTCTTTACCCAAGATCTTCTGGTGTCCAACATTGATCTGTTGCTAAAGTACTGCGACCGTTTTTACAGCCGGCAGTTCCTGACCAGGAAAAAAGTGAATAACAATCTCCTCACTAAGCTTGAGAACTTACTTGATTATTATTTTAAAAGTGATCAGTTAATTATTAACGGAATTCCCACCGTTCAGTTTATGGCGGGCGAGCTTGGCGTAAGTTCCAATTATCTGAGTGATATGCTTAGAATTCAAACCGGTCAGACCACACAGCAGCATATACAGAACAGGCTGATTGAGAAAGCGAAGGAATTGTTATCTACAACCTCAATGTCGGTTTCTGAGATTGCTTACCAGCTTGGCTTTGAGCATCCTCAGTCTTTTCACCGCTTATTCAAGAACAAGATGTCTGTTTCACCACTGGAATTCAGAGATTCTTTCAACTGAAAATACAGATGTATTCAAACAAAAAACCTCTCACATCAAGTAAGAGGTTTTGAACGGACATCGAATGAAAGGTATTGCTACTTATCAGTCAATGTTCGTTTAAATGGTATATTCAAATTATGCTAACTTTACGTTAACTGCATTTAAACCTTTGTCGCTTTTTTGTACTTCGAAAACTACTTTATCGTTTTCACGGATAGATCTTGTATCTAATCCTGAAGAGTGTACAAAAATGTCTTTACCTCCGTCTGTTGGAGAAATAAATCCGAAGCCTTTTGCTTCATTGAAAAATTTTACGGTGCCTTCTTGCATTGTAATAGTATTAAAAATTGTTGTATTAATTATCTTGCGGACTATTTTCTAAAAACTTATCAGAAAAGTTGTCCATTTATTTTTTTATTATGATCAGTGTAAATATTGAAATTTTTCCACATGCATTATAAACCCTATCAGCTTCTGAATATTGGTTAAGTCAGAACGTTCCCCTTCGTCACAGAAAGAAACGGCAGTTCCCTGGGTTCCTGCTCTTCCGGTTTTTCCAATGCGGTGAACATAAGTTTCCGGGACATCCGGAAGTTCATAGTTAACGACATAAGGGAGTTCCTCAATATCAATTCCTCTGGCGGCAATATCGGTAGCGACCAGAACACGGATCTTACTGTTTCTGAAATCTTCCACAGCCTGTTGTCTTGCCATCTGAGATTTATTTCCATGGATCGCTGCTGCAAAAATTCCTGTACGCTCCAATTGTTTCACCAGTCTGTCGGCTCCCTGCTTGGTACGTGTAAAAACCAGTGAACGTAAAATAGATACATCCTGCAGTATATTGATAAGCAGATCAGTTTTCTGGGTCTTTTCAACGAAGTAAACGGACTGGTTGATGGTATGTATTGGTGATGGAACCGGGTTTACTGTAATTTCTACAGGGTTCTTCAGCATGGCATCTGCAAATTTTTGGACGTCCGGAGGCAAGGTTGCAGAAAAGAATAAGGTCTGTCGTTTTGGTGAAACCAGCTTTAAGATTTTTTTTACATCCTCTGCAAATCCCATATCAAGCATTCTGTCAGCTTCGTCCAGGACCAGTATTTCAATTTTAGAGAGATCAATATATCTTTGGCTTACCAAATCCAGCAGTCTTTCGGGAGTTGCAATAAGAATATCCACCCTTTTTCTAAGAGCAGCAAGCTGGCTTCCGGATAATACACCTCCAAAAATGGAAAGCTGTGATAGTGGTAAATATTTACTGTAAACTTTAAAACTTTCTTCCAGCTGCAGGACCAATTCCCGGGTTGGCGTTAAGATTAAAGTCCGTATTTCTTTATGATCTGGTGTATTTCTTTTTAATAACTGAAGAATAGGCATGGCAAATGCCGCCGTTTTCCCGGTGCCGGAGTGAGCATAGCCTATAATATCCCTTCCTGCTAAAATATGGGGAACAGCAATGTACTGTATCTCTGTAGGTTTGGAATATCCGGCTTCTGTAACGGCACGGACTATAGGATTTATTAAATTTAAATTTCTAAAACTCATCATATTCTACCGGAACATCCGGTTCTGAGTGGCCAAATCGGTTAAGATCTGAATTGTTGTCTTGCATCAAAATAATGAATATCAGTTCTGATAAGCATTATCTTTAATTATTATTTACTTTGCATTAACTTTGACAATAAATTCAGTTGGGAATATATTTGCTGAGCTTTGCAATATCATATCGTTCTTATTCTCAGGGGCAGGGTTTTAATCTGTACCATTCTGAGCTTTATAAATACTTTTCACCTGAAAACCAAGGAAACAGTATTAAAAATTATTAAAAAATAAGTTTTAATTGGGCAGCTGAAAAAGCAAAACTGAAAGAGAAAAATGAAGATTTTAAACTATTACAGAATAGCAAAAGGCAGAGACCTGTTTTTATAAATGCTTTGCAAAGCTACAATAAAGAAATTGAATATTAATTGATTTAAATGATTGATTATCAAAAAATTATTTGTAGCTTTCGCACGTTAACTGAATTGTTTGCAGCCAAGCGGATGATTTTAAATCCGTACTTATGCAGACCTCTGTTCCTACAACCAGCCCCCAACCCCAAACTTTACAATCCCACACAGACCAGCATGTGAGAATTGCATACTTCATTATGGTTCATCATAAGCCGGAAGTATTCAAAGCAATGTTTCAGAAGATCTATACAAGAGATCAATTTTATCTCATCCACATAGACCGTAAAGCTAAAGATGAGTTTACCGATGAGATCCAGATGTATCTCATTAAGTTTCCCAACGTTTATATTCTGGAAAGTATCAATATTGTTTCCGGAGGATTCAGTATGATCCAGGCTGAACTTGATGCCATGGAATTTCTGCTTAATGTAAGCCAGGAATGGGATTATTTTGTTAACCTGAGCGGTGAAGATTATCCTTTGAAATCACAGAATATCATCAGAAAATTCCTTACAGCAAACAATGGACGGAATTATCTTTTCTATTATGATCAGAAGTTTTACCGTCCGGATACTCTTAAGAGAATACAAAATCATTTTACGGAGCTGTCTTATAAGATATCGTCTCTTATGTACAAAAGAGAATTCATGAAGGGAGTTACGCCCTATATCGGTGGGAAATGGGTTATTTTTACCAGGGATACCTGTGCTTTTCTTGCCAATAATAAAAGAGTGATGAATTTTGAGGATTATTATCTCCATACATTTCTGCCTGCAGAATCATTTTTCCAGACTGTTCTTATGAATACTTCTTTTAACGATCTTATTGTAAATGATGATAAAAGAGCCGTCATCGAAAAACCGATATTCGGTAAGAAACAGACATCAGAGGAGCTTATTCTTTTTCTGAAAGCAACCAACCACCTTTTCATCAGGAAAATAAATGACAAAACAGAAGAAGAGGTTGTGAAATACATCGAAGAAAGCTACGATTTTCCTCTACCGGACATAGATGAAGTAGAAAGAGAACTGAAAATTGATAAAAGGCAGGATAATTAACTTCCGTATTTCCTCAAATTCCAAAAAATTCTTGTCAATGTTTTTTTAACCTCCTGTAATTAACAAGGGGCCTCAATGAAATGTAAATTTGTTTCAACTTAAATGTTCCAGATATTAAGTCTCAGTAATTGAGAAATTTTATTAAAATTAAATGCAAGGTCATAGAATATACGTACTGTAATATTATTAAGCGCTATGATCCAAATGAGTAATACCATGAAGATCATTCATTCTAAAGTATAGGTCTTAGATCTCACCCATTACATACATATTCTCCATGGTCGGAACTGTACTGCCTCCCTGTTTTTCAAGGGTTATAGCGAATGCTTGTGCTTTCGGAATATGGGCAAGAGCAGTTTTGCTGTCTTTTTCTTCAGTGTATATTCCGGCGCTTACTGGTTTTCCGTCTGCAATAGCCCAAAGCTGATACTGCATTCCTTCCGGAGCCTTTGGTAAGCTCTCAGCGTTGAGGTAGACTTCTTTTGTTTTTTTGTCCCAGAAAACCATTGCTTTGGAATCGGTATGCTTTTCTACGCCTTTCAGCATGACCATCTGCATATCGGGATTGGAAAACATTTCCATTTTCTGATTCATCTTTTGCATAGCGAGATCCTGAGCTTTTTTCTCGGTCTGCATTTTAGCAATTTCATCTTTCGTTTTAGACTGATCGCTCATCCAGAAAAGATTTCCGGCAGCACTGATCAAAAATAATACAGAAGCGGCAACTGCATAGGTTTTCCAGCTGCTTTTACTCTGAGGCTTAATGTCTTGTTGAAGCTTGATATCCTGCTGAGGTTTCGCATGGGGAATATCCCGGATAACCGCAGGCTGTACTTCTTCAGTAGTCTGCTCCTGCTGGATCTTATTCCAGATCTTAGATTTTAAATCGGCTGGTGGTGCCACGGCCTGGCTTGTCACCAGATCTTCCAAAGTTTTTTGTGCTTCTTCAAAAGCCGCTTTTACTTCAGCATTGTTTTTCATCACACACTCCAAAATCCCTGCCTCCTCAGGAGAAGCAAGACCTAGAATATAAGATTCTATAATTCCGGATGATATGTATTCTTTAGTGTTCAATTTATTGATAATCTTTTAACAAATCCTTTAATTTCATCAGCGCATTCCGCATTTTGGTTTTCACCGTTCCAAGGGGTATCTTTAGTTTATCAGATATTTCGCTCTGCGTATAACCCTGGTAGTATGCTAAGTCGATAAGTTCCTGTTTATCAACCTCCAAACCTTTCAGTACATTATTAAATCCAATAAAATCGGATGAATTGTTAGTCGTTGAAAGTTCTGTAGAGTTATATACGAAATCCGGAAGAGGCTGGTTTTTAAGTTCGTTCTGAAAACCTTTTGATTTTAAATAATCTATAGCCGTGTTTCTTGCAATATTAATCATCCACGTATAAAACCTTCCTTTGGAAGAGTCATACTGATGAGCGGCATTCCAGATTTTAACAAAAACATCCTGGATTATTTCTTCCGTATATTCTTTTGACTGAACGATCCGGAGAACCACACCATACAGGGCTCCTGCATAATGATCGTACAAATAATGAAAGCCCGATTCGTTTTTTTCCTTCAGTAAAACGATAAGCTCTTCTTCCGAATAGGTTGTTTTAATAGTGTATGATTTTCATTCCAAATGTAATAAAAATTAATATACTACAGACAACATCCGAAAAATCTTTTAAATCGTAAATGATTTTAAGTAATCGTTTAAAATTATCAGATATGAAAAGTATAATCATAAAAACAGCCCTCCTGTTTTTCAACGGATCTGTCTGATTCCCTATGTCTCAATTAGTTTTGGATTCCGAAAGATCTAACAGGTTCTAAGTTTTTAATAAAAAATCAATTTTTTTAAATCCAAAACAAAAACCGCCTCGTAAATGATTCTAAGAACACAAACTAAATAAATATTAATTAAAAAAAACAACAAAATGAACACAAACTCAAAAATTGCAGTTTTAGGAATGATCGTTTTATCATTCGCTTTCAGCGGGAAGGTAACTGCACAGATGGTGAAAGAAAAAACAGTAATGGTAGGCGGAGCGCTGATGTATCCATCTAAAAATATTATTGAAAACGCTGTTAACTCCAAAGATCACAAAACTTTGGTAGCAGCAGTAAAAGCAGCCGGTCTTGTAGAAACGCTGCAGGGAGCAGGACCTTTTACAGTGCTTGCCCCTACGGACGCAGCCTTTGGGAAACTTCCCAAAGGAACTGTGGAAACTCTGGTAAAACCTGAAAATAAGGAAATGCTTACAAAGATCTTAACCTATCACGTGCTTGCCGGAAAATACAGTGCTAAAGACATCTGGGCTGCAGTGAAAGCCGGAAAGGGTAAAAGTATGATGAAAACGGTAGAAGGGGAAGGGCTTACCTTCTGGACAAAAGGAAAAGATCTTTATGTACAGGATGCTAAAGGAAATAGTGCAAAAGTGACGATAGCTGATGTGAATCAGTCAAATGGTGTGATCCATGTGATTGATACGGTCTTGATGCCGTAATGTTTTAGTTTTCAAACAGCATAATTTTTTATGCTGTTTTTTTCCTCTTTTGAGAATCATAAAACACTTTAACCTAATAATATTATGAAAAAAACAATTAATGTTTCTAACCAGGGAGCAACTCTGGATACAAGCAGAAGAAATTTTTTGAAACTGGGCGGTATAGGACTGGCAATGGCAGGACTTGCGCTGATTGGTTGTGACGACGATGATTTCGAATTTTCAGGTAACGGTCAGGTCTTTGACCTGGGTACCGGAGATGTCGGAGTCTTGAATTATGCGTATGCATTGGAACAGTTGGAGGCAGATTTTTATACAAAAGTAGTCAATAACTTTTACTCAGGGATTTCAAGTGCCGAAAAAGAGATCTTTACAGACCTTTATCATCATGAAGTCATTCACCGTGATTTTTTTAAAACGGCTATCACCGGTGCTACGATGAATGTTTTACCCACACTGGAATTTCAGTATCCCAATGTGAATTTTAATAACAGAAATTCCGTTCTGGCGACAGCAAAAGCCCTGGAAGATACAGGGGTGGCTGCCTACAACGGTGCGGGAAAATACATTGCCAATCCTGCCTATTTGGTTATTGCAGGAAAAATCGTTTCTGTAGAAGCGCGACATGCCTCTGCGATCAGGAATATCATTAATCCCGGATCTACAGACTTTTCAGGTGATGACGTGATTGATGCCAACGGACTGGATCTTGCCAAAGAGCCTAAAGACATCGTGATGGCAGCAGGAGGATTTATAAAAACTCCTTTCACATGGAAAGAAAGAGGAATCAGCTAATTACCCATTTTCAAAATCTACAGTTATGAACATTCTTAAATTACTCGATAAGCTTTCTAATGATAAATTTTTTACCACAGAAGCGACAAGATTAGAAACGATTACCAATATTTCATCGTTTGGTAAAAAAGCAGCGGTGGCCTCTATTCCGCTTGGATTGGGCACCTTAATGGCAACCCCTGCTAAAGCTGAAACTTCAGATAAAACAGTTCCCGTAAGTGTTTTTAAAAATGCTTTGACGGATGCTTTGCAGCTGGCATTAGTTCTGGAATATCTGGAAAATGAATATTACGCAATGGGACTGGCTGTACCCGGCCTGATTCCTAATTCAGACCGGCCAGTATTCATGCAGATCTCAAAGCATGAATCGGCTCATGTTACATTTCTGAAAAGTACACTGACATCTTTGGGAGAGACTCCGGGAGCAAAACCCACTTTTGATTTTACCGCTGGCGGGGCTTTTATGCCTTTTACAGATTATAATCAATTTCTTGTTTTGGCACAGGCTTTTGAAGATACCGGGGTTCGTGCTTATAAGGGACAGGCTGGAAATGTGATGGCTAACAAAGCAGTTTTGCAGGCCGCATTACAGATACATTCAGTAGAAGCCAGACATGCTTCGCAGGTGAGAAGAATGAGAGCCAATAAAGGCTGGATAGAGCTGGCCAACGGAGGAAACATGCCTTCTGCTACCAATGCTGTCTATGCCGGTGAAGACAATGTGAATCAGGCCGGATTCAATACCGGTACTGCTTTTGGAGCTGCTGCAGGATCTGCAGCTTATGATGAAATTTTAACAGGAAGTGAAGCTCAGGCAATTGCAGGTCTGTTTATTGTCTGAGATAATTTTTATTATTTAGGTGTGAGTCCTATCCTTAGAAAATTTCTGAGGATAGGATTTTTTTAATTATTAATCTTAATTATAGAAAAATATTACCCAAAAGTGTAATTGACCTGCTTTGTTTTTATCACCAGCTTTACTATGAAATTAATAGTATAAACAGTATACCAACGGCATTTCTGCCGAAGAGCCTACTGTAGAATTTGATTTGTACTCATACTGCTAATAAAAACAAAATTACCATGAAAACACTACATTTAAAAAGTCTGAAGATTCTCGTGAGCTTTTTCCTGCTCACTCTGTTTACCAGCCTGTATTCACAGCCTCCGGTACCTGTTGGCCGTATTTATGACCAGGCGCACCAGCAGAGCTTTGTTCTGTACAGTGACGGGATGACGGTACAGGATGGTAATCCCATGAATAGAGGCCTGGCGTATCGTGATCCATCCGGAATGATGTATTTGAGGCTGCCCGCTGCCAATCCGCACCAAAAAGCTTTTTTCCTGGATTACAACAGGAATGTTATTGAGATTGATTATATCCAGGGAGCCAGAATTATTGGTTATTCAGACATTCAGCCGCCACCAAATCCAATGATTAATTATGTTCCGCCGGTATACAGCCCTAATGTCGGTATTCAGACAGCGAACGGTTTTCAGCCTTTACCGGAGCAGGTTATAGACATAAAGAATCCGTATGGTGACCTGATGATTACAAACGAGCAGACCGCTAAAAACTGTTACGACCGGTCAGTTGGTTTTAATGGCACCCTGGACAAACAGAAATTTGGTGACTGCATGATTGAAAATATGGCCGGAAAAAAAGAGAATGAAATTTATAACTGTGTTAAAAATGCTTCAACACCGGAAGAGCAGGCTTTATGTCTTGTTGGCACTATGGGAGGGACAAATGAAAGAAGAATATCTGCATCTCTGCTGAAATGTTATAAGCACTATGGAAATGACTATAGTAAATATCCGTTGTGTCTGGCAGGCGAATCCTCGGATCCTGAGCTTCAGAAGCTTCTTTCCTGCGTGCAGCAGCAGGGCAGTTTTGGACAGGTGAACTTTATGAATACCGCTATGTGCTATGGAGCAAGCAGACTTAATATGAATACAGAAGCCCAGATCGTAGTGCAGTGTGCTGTGACGTCAGGCGGACAGCCTTATGTTTTTGCCGGCTGTGCCGGCGGGCAGCTCATGTCCAGGGAACTGGATAAATGCCTTACCATTGGTGTGGGAGGTGATTCCGGCTGTTTTGGTAAAAATAATGACATTATAAAAGGTTTGAATAAAATTGGTTCCGAGCTGCAGAATCAGTTTGGCCCAAATAATGACATCGTAAAAACATGGAATAATACAGTTCACGACATTCAGTATGGTCCGGGTAAAAACCACGAAGTGGTAAAGGTCTTTACCAATGTTGGAAACGAGCTGGAAAAAGCAGGAAATAATATCGGAAAGGAAATAAAAAAAGTACTGCCGAAAATAAAATGGTGATTTGCAGGAAAAACTTATTTTTTAATTTAATGAAAAACCCCTGAGAATCAAATGATTTCAGAGGTTTTTAGTACCCGGAGCCGGGCTCGAACCGGCACGGTTTCCCACTGGTGTTTGAGACCAGCGCGTCTACCAATTCCGCCATCCGGGCATATGTTAAATTGGTGTGCAAATATAGAAACTTTTTTTAATGTTCAAAAGCTTTTTAAGAGAAAAATTTTAAAATTCTATCTCCAAACCATCATAAGCCAGGTGTATTCCTTCCGGAAGATCCTTATCTTCAATATCATGCAAACCCAGATGGTGACTGATGTGTGTTAAAAATAATTTTTTAGGCTTAAGTTCCTTAAACAGGGCAATGACGTCAGGAAGAATAAAATGGGCAGGATGCGGATCGAATTTTCTGATGCAGTTTAAAACCAGCACATCCAGATTCTGCAGTTTCTCCTTTTCTATATCCGAAATAAAATTGGCATCGGTAATGTAGGCAAGGTTTTTAAATTTATATCCGAAAACCGTAATTTCATAATGGATCACTTCAACAGGCGTGATTTCGGTGTCTAAAACACGGAAAGGCCTGTTTTCAATTTCGTGGAGATCAAAAGCCGGAGCTCCCGGATATCTTACATCGGCGAAAGCATAGGGGAAACGGTTTTTAATCTCATGTCCAACCCTTTTGTAACAGTAGATCGGCATATTTTTCCCGCTCTTAAAGATCAGCGGACGCATATCATCAAGACCGATCACATGGTCATTATGCTCATGGGTAAGAAGAGCAATATCTACAGTGTTTTCGTGGTTAAGAAGCATTTGTTCCCTGAAATCCGGCCCGCAGTCGATAAGTATTTTTTTACTTTCCTCAGTAGTAATCATTACTGAAGAGCGGAAACGTTTGTCTTTGGGATTTTTGGAAGTACATACTTCGCATGTACAGCCTATAACGGGCACACCCTGAGAAGTACCGGTTCCTAAAAATTTCAACTTCATTTTCTTTTGAGGTTGGTTTAATTTTGGTAAATTTACGAAAAATTTTACGTCCTAATGTATCAGAAATTAACTCCTAAACAAAAAGCATTAACAATTAATCTAGATCCTACTATTTATGGTACTTTCGCAGAGATTGGAGCAGGGCAGGAGACTGTTCGTCACTTTTTTAGAGCAGGAGGGGCTTCCGGTACAATTGCTAAGGCGATGTCTGCTTATGACAAGGATTTCAGTGATGCCATTTACGGAAAAGAAGCAAAAAACAGGTATGTTACACAGAACAGACTCCGTAAAATGCTCCGTTATGAAGTTGCGTTAATTGAAGAAAGAATTTCAAGGGAAAATAACCCTAATAGAAAATTTTTCTCTTATGCGAATACGGTAACTACCATTAATTTTGATAAGACGCTTAAAGGCCACGGATGGGTTGGAATCCGTTTCCAGACAAAGGAAAACGAAGATTATAATGAGATCGTGATCCACGTAAAATTTAAGGAAAATGATGCTACCTTACAGCAGGAAACCTTAGGAAACCTTGGAGTAAACCTGATCTTCGGAGCTTTCCATTACTATGACAATCCCAGAAATTTAATCGAATCTTTATACGACGATATTGCAAAAGACGGCCTTGAAATTGATATGATCGATTTCAGCGGTCCTGCTTTCGATTATGTGGACAACAGGCTAATGTCGCTGCAGCTTGTGAAGCATGGAATGACAGATGCGGTGATTTTCAATTCCCAGGGAAGCAATATGCTGCCTGCCGATGTTTTATACAAGAAAAATATATTCGCGGTAAGAGGGAGTTTCAGGCCCGTAACAAAAGTGAACATCGATATGCTTAAAAACGGCCTCGAGATGTTCCAGAAAGATGCAACCTGTACCCATGAAGAAACAGAAGTCCTTATTGAGATTACCATTTCAAACCTCAGGGCGGATGGGGATATTGATGAGAGAGATTTTATGGACAGGGTGGATATTCTTGGTAAACTGGGATATACCGTTATTATTTCCAACTTCTCGGAATATTACAGGCTGATCGATTATTTTGCGTCCTATACAAGCGGTGATATCGGTGTTGCAATGGGTGTGAATAACCTTCTGATGGTATTTGATGAGAAATATTATAAAGATCTTTCAGGTGGAATTCTTGAAGCATTCGGAAAGTTCTTCAGAAACGGGATGAGGGTGTATCTTTACCCTTATAAAGATCCTGAAACCCATGAATTGCTGGATTCTTCAAACCTTAAAGTAGAAGAAAATTTAAAAGAGCTTTACAAATATTTCAAGCACAATAACCGTATTGTAGATATTACCAATCATAATCCGGAATTCCTGGAAATTTATTCCAGAGAAATATTAAGAAAGATTGCATGCTGCGTTAAAGGCTGGGAAAACCAGGTTCCTGAAGGTGTGGCAGAAATGATAAAAGAACGTGGAATGTTCGGCTATAAAGAAGAGCTTTCCTTTAAACAATTCTCCTAAAAACAAAATAAAATGTCAGAAATAAAAAAAAGACTTTCTTCCATTCTTGAAAGTCCAAAACATAATACAGAGGAAAAGCTTCAGAAAGTGTGTCACCTGTTGGATCAGGAAATTTCCTACTTCAACTGGACAGGATTCTATTTTAAAAACGGAGATAAGGATGAGTTGAAATTAGGACCGTATGTGGGTGCACCTACCGATCATACTATTATTCCTTACGGAAAAGGAATCTGCGGACAGGTTGCTGTTTCCAATGAAACATTCGTAGTTCCGGATGTTCACCAGGAAAGCAATTACCTGAGCTGCTCTATTGATACGAAAGCTGAGATAGTAGTACCGATTTTCAAAGATGGCCAGAATGTTGGTCAGATCGATATTGATTCCCATACTGTAGACCCATTTACTGCTGAGGACCGTGAACTTTTGGAATGGCTTTGTAATGAAGTGTCCAAAATTTTGTAATTGGAATTTCAATTCGAAATATAAATATAAGCTCCGGTGTAAATCGGGGCTTTTTTGTTGCATTTAAATACAATTGGTGGCTGAGGCTCTCGAAGCCACCAATTAGCTGGTTCAAGAGATTTCTGAGATAAATATGGAGTATTTTTTTGACCACCCCGTCAAAAATTCTTTGAATTTTCACCACCCCTCCGGAGGAGGGGAATTTGATCCCTCAGACAAATTTTTGCCAGTATGAAAATCAGAGATTTTCAGAGAACTTATGTGCTCTTCTATGCAGTTTATATATCAAAACTTATAAAACTTAAGTGTTTAAAAACTTTTGCTCCTTTTGTGGTTAAAAAAATCAACGCTGCATCGCATGAATTTCAGCTAATAATTCTTTAAAATAATCTCCGCATTTTGCGATATGCGTTCCGTACCACGAAAATGCCTCTCCATCCACAATCATAATTTTTTTGTCAGGATAAAATGCTTTCATTTCCTCAATATGCTTTTCTTTAAAAGGGAAGGGCTCCGAAGAAAGCATAATGACTTCCGCTTCGGCAAGATCTTCCATTTGAATCTCAGGATAACGGGTTCTGTTTTTGAAAATATTTTCAAAACCGATCTCTGACAGGATTTTGTGTATAAAAGTATCCGAACCGATGGTCATATAAGGATTTTTCCAGATGAGATAAGCTGCTTTTACTGTTGCATTGAGTTTGGCCTGTTCCAGAACCTCATAAATCTTAAGATTGAACTGTTGTGCCCTTTCTTCTTTATTAAAAAGATTTCCGAGTGTTTTAAGAAGGTAATAATTATCTTCAATGGTTTCCACATTGGTTACAATCACTTTAAAATCATCCATCAGTGCTTCTACCTGCTCTTTGATGTTTTCTTCTTTATTGGCCAGAATGAGATCCGGCTGCAATGCCCTGATCTTATCAATATTGATATTTTTTGTTCCGCCGATGACCGGGACATTTTTCACTTTGTTTTCAGGGTGGATGCAGAATTTTGTTCTCCCGATCACTTCATTTTCACTAAGACCAAGATCAAATAACGCCTCTGTAATAGAGGGAACTAAAGAAACAACTTTCATATTCAGACTTTCTCTGCCTAAATTACAAAAGTTTTCCTGTCAGGAAAAGCCCGGCTACAGAAAAATAAATAATAAGCCCGGTAACATCTACCAGAGTGGCCACAAATGGGGCGGAAGAAGTAGCAGGGTCTAGGTTCAGCTTTTTCAGAATAAAAGGAACCATGGATCCTGAGAGCGTTCCCCAAAGAACAATCATCACGAGAGAAACACCAACACTTAAACCTACGTATGGCCAGTACATTCCATAATTGAAGAATCCTGCTTCGTGCCATACCATAATCCTTAAAAAGCCGATCACACCAAGAATACCACCCAGAGCGAGCCCGGTAAAGATTTCTTTTTTCATGACATACCACCAGTCTTTCAGACCAATTTCCTGAAGAGCCATTGCCCGGATAATAAGAGTTGCTGCCTGGGAGCCGGAATTTCCTCCACTGGAAATAATTAGCGGAACAAATAAGGCCAATACAACAGCTTTCTGAATCTCATCCTCAAAATAGCCCATCGCTGAAGCAGTCAGCATTTCAGAAAAGAAAAGAATAATCAGCCACGTACCCCTCTTTTTGATCATTTCCATCAGAGAAGTCTGCGTATATGGATCATCTAACGCTTCAAGACCCCCGAATTTCTGAATATCTTCCGTATTCTGCTGTTCGATCTGATCGAGGATGTCATCAATCGTTACAATACCTACAAGAACGCCGGCTTCTGTAATGATGGGAAGAGCAGTCCGGTCATATTTTTCAAAATAAGTTACCGCATCTTCTTTTGAAGTGGTCGTTGTTATCGCCACGAAATGATTGTCGGTCATATCCGATATCAAAGTATCCTCTTCTGCCAAAAGCAGGCTTCCTAAAGCAATATCATCAATCAGGCGGTTTCTTTCATCCACTACATACAGATGGTTCATTGTTTCCACTCTTTTGCCAACCTTTTTGATCTGCTGAAGACATCTTTTTACCGTCCATTCTTTACGGATCTGAATGTAGTAAGGCGTCATCAGACGGGCAATAGAATCTGAGTCATACCCAAGAAGCTTCAGGGCAATCCTTCTTTCCTGGGGATTAAGATGATTGATGGAATACTTGATCAGCTCATCCGGAAAGTCCTCGAAAAGAGAGGTTCTGTCATCCGGAGTCATTCCGTTCAGGATCTCGGAAACTTCTTCGCTTCCGATACTTCTGATCGTTTCTTCCTGGAAATCAGGATCAAGATGGGAAAAAACTTCCGCTTTATATTCTTTCGGAACTTTTAAAAATGCCAAAAGCCTCTCATCAGCAGGAAGGTTGCTGAGAGTTTCGGCGATATCGGCAGGATTAAAGATAAGTTCGTCTCTGGAATTCAAAACGTGAATTTTTTGGATATGCAAAAATAATTCAAAAATTTAAGACTATGAAGGAAAGCGGCAAAATTAAGGATTAATTAAAGCTTAAAATCAGTTAGAACGTTTTTCTGGAAACAAAAAACACCCGCCGGAGCGGATGTTCAAAAATTAAATTTAATTCATAAATACCTATATTATTCAAGAATAGGTCCGCATAAAGGGTAAGGAGAGGGCATACACATGCCTCCGTCACAGCATTCCCCAAATCCACACTGAGTGTGGTCCTGGCATTTTTTGCCCAGTCCGCTGCCGCTGATCGTCAGCTGTTCTTTCCTGGTGAGTTTTTTTATATTTTTCATGGATATTTTGTATTAAGTAAAAAACTGATTTATTCTTCAATACAGTCATATTCCATGCACACTCCCCTGCAGCAGAAACCAATAAAACATGGTCTGGTTGCGCTGCATCTTTCAATAGCTCCTCCGTTGATTTTTCTTTGCTGGTCTCTGTTGAGTTTCTTTAAATTTTTCATGATAGATATTTTTTAATTCAATAAAAGTTAAGACTATTAGAATTCAATACATGCTTGTGGGCTACATACTCCATCACACACCATCCAACGGTACATGGTCTGGTTAAACTGCATCTTGCGATAGTCCCGCCATTGATCTGGCTTTGCTGTTCTCTGTTTAATTTCTTTAGATTTTTCATATCAATAGATTTAATCATTAAGATAAAGATCTGGTACTTAAAGTTCAGGATCAATACATGCGTGAGGTGAGCATATTCCGTTACAGCACCATCCTATAGAGCAGGGTCTGTTGATATTGTTGCATCTGTTAATAGCACCTCCATTAATTTGTTTCTGTTGCTCTCTGTTGAGCTTCTTTAAATTTTTCATATTATATAAGTTTTAATTTGTAAAACTAAAATAGTAAAAAATATTATATTATTCACTATGTGATGAAAATATTTAACTAGTAATCAGAGTATTTGAAGGTTTTTTTAATTTTATTGAAAAAATATAGTTGAAAAAATATACTTGTTAAAGAAAGGTGGGTAGATCGTAAATTGAGAATTGGGAATCGTCAATGAGTGAATTTTTTTGACAGTAATAATTGACCATTAACTTGCGAAGCAAAATTCACCATTCCCCTTTAAAGCTCTGCTCCAGCCCCGGATTTAAGTTTTCTGAGTTTTTTCAAAATCCCCTTGATCGCACCGTCAGTTCCTATTTTAATAGAATTTTCGGTAGAACCTAAAAGGCGCATATTTTTCCGGTAGGTGTCATAATCTGTTTCTGTAACCAGATTTCCTCCTGCATCAAAAAGTTTCATACTTACTACAACCTGGTTGGAAAACACATATTTACCGATGCCTACTTTGAAATACCTTACTTTGGGAACAATAGCAAAATCAGCGTCGTTATTGACACAGTAATCGGTGATGGTTTGTTTTTCAACGCTGTCAAAAGGGATCTGCACTTCGGCTCTGAGTACTTTATTCTTTCTCCCGCTGAAATTATCGGAAACGGCACTGAAGAACGCCAGGTTTGTAGGCTCTTTGATTTCCTCAATATCAGGTTCTACCTCAGGATTGAAGTATAGGATTTTTTTTGTTTTGTTGTCGGCATTTTTCTGCGCTTTTACCGAAATAGCACCGACCAGTAAAAAAGTTCCAAGAGCTGTAAAGAATATAATTTTTCTCATTGTGTAATACGTATGCAAAATTACTGCCTTTTCATCGGATGGCATACAATTTATTAAGAAATTTTTAACATTTTTTTCTATCAAATTCAATAAATGAAATCGATAATGTTTGCAGAATCAAAAAATAGTCGTAATTTTGCACCCGTTACATAATAATCATTAAACAATATTGGAATGTACTTAACAACAGAAAAAAAAGCAGAAATTTTCGCAAAACATGGAAAATCTGCACAGGACACAGGAAGTGCTGAAGGACAAGTAGCTCTTTTCACTTTCAGAATCAACCACTTATCTCAGCATTTAAAGGCTAACCGTCACGATTTCAACACAGAGAGATCTCTAGTGAAATTGGTAGGTAAAAGAAAAAGCTTATTGGATTATCTTAAGAAAAAAGATATTACAAGATACAGAGCTATTATCGCTGAACTAGGTTTAAGAAAATAATCTACAGAGATTTTCAAATAAAAGCAACTTCGAGAGGAGTTGCTTTTTTTATGCCCCTGCTTTCCGGTCTTTTCCAATTTTCCCAAGATGTGTATTCTGAAAGTTATCCGGATATTTCAGTCCATAACCCAATATTCTGTCAAATGCCGAATGGGCAAACAGTATGGCACCTGCCATTTGGAGATAGGGAAGAGAAAGGGCGGTCCCGGCAAGGTATATAACGGCAGCCAATCCAAGATGATGAAACAGGTTGTAAAAAAACGCCCCCGTTTTATTATTGAAAACATACCCCAACATAGAAATATCCGGTGCCAGAAATAATCCGGCAAACCACCACCAGGATAGCCCTGTCTGCCCAAAAGCAAATATTCCCAATAACAAAAAAGCAAAGTATTCCAGCTGTAATTGAATCTTCATAACAAAAGTATTGATTATCCCCATAAGTGTCTGACTTAGTGTAAAAGTTACATCTTAAGGTGGATTTAAAAACAAAAGTGAGACGTTTTTAAACATCCCACTTTAAATTATGAATTAACCCGAACTCAGGTTAATTAGGTTCTGTGTCAAATAATTCTTAATGTCCCGATTTTGCTTCAGTGCTTTCTACATGCCCTAAATATTTAGAACAGTATGCCCCAAAGATTAAAATCACCAGATAACAGAAGACAGGAATAATAAATGAATGCTGTACCCCCAGCTGATCGGCAAGATAACCCTGAAAAATAGGAACAATAGCACCTCCCAATATAGCCATTACCACCAAAGAAGATCCCTGGCTGGTATATTTGCCTAAACCGGAAATAGCCAGCGTATAAATATTGGAAAACATGATTGAGTTAAAGATTCCTATTCCTAAAATGCTGTACATCGCCAGTTCACCGTGATTAACCATTGCAGAAATTAGGAGAATGACATTAATGGCCGCAAAAATAGATAATGTCCTTGCCGGAGCTGCTTTACCGATAAAGAAAGCAATAAAGTTAAGTACAATAAATACAAGGAAAAAGCTGATTTGTGCAAAGCTCAGGTCTACGATACTGAAAATGACCAGGAAAACAGCAGCTGCTGCACCCAGCATATAGATTGCTTTTTTTCCCTGGCTTAATGACTGGTTTAAAGAAATGGCCCCAAGAAAACGTCCGATCATCGCACCACCCCAATAAAGTGAAAGATAATTTTTGCTGATGATCTCATTAAAACCCATGATCTGAGGCTGTTCCAGAAAGCTGATGATAAAGCTTCCTACCGCCACTTCTCCGCCCACATAGCAGAACATGGCAAAAACGCCGAATTTCAGGTGACTGAACTGAAGAGCGCCCCATCCTTTTACGATCTCTTCTTCCTGGGTCTGGAAAGAAGGCAGTTTCACCCGGGAAATAAGTAATGCCACCAATAGAAGAATGCCTGCAAAGATCAGGTAAGGAATTCTGGTAGCGACTGCACTGAACGAGCCGTCCGGAGCTGAGAAAAATTCAAAGATCAGGTGACCTCCAAGAACCGGTGCAATTGTGGTTCCGAAGGCATTGAAGGCCTGAGTCATATTCAGTCTGCTGGAAGCTGATTCTTCGCTGCCGAGTAATGAAACATAGGCGTTGGCCGTTATCTGAAGCACGGTAAAACCTAATCCCAGAATAAACAGGGCTCCAAGAAATAAAGGGTAATAAGAAAAAGTCGCTGCCGGATAAAATAAGACACACCCAAAGGCAGCCAGAAATATACCGAACATGATTCCCTTTTTGTACCCTGCCTTATTAATAGGATCTCCTTTTGTAATAGAGATCAGGAAATAGATCAGTGAACCGATAAAATACGCTCCGAAAAAACAGAACTGTACCAGCATGGATTCGAAAAAAGTGAGTTTGAAAAGCTGTTTCAGATAGGGGATCAGGATATCATTCATACAGGTGATGAATCCCCACATAAAAAAGAGCAGGGTGATCGTGATTAAAGGAACCGTATAATTCCTGCTCTGTGTTTTTACTTCTTTATTGATCATAAACATTTATTTAATTTGAAAAAGAACGGTTAAGCCCTTTTCAGTTGTTTCGTCTGCTGCATACATATTTTGAGAAGCATGGCAAATATAAGCCAGTGACCTGTTTTTCTGCAACTTTTCAGATGACTTTTCTTTAGATAAAATGTATCTATTGCTGCAGAAATATTATTTGCACTTTTTGAGACAATAATACGAAAACAACAGGATTTAATAATCAATTTTCTTTAAAAAAAATATTTTTTGTCATTCTGAATAATGAATAGGTTAAACATACCGTCAGTAATTTTACATCTTTGACAAAAAAGGAAGGGATATCTTATGATTCTGAGCAGCATTTCTGAGACTGAAAATTTAATATCTCATTATTATATGGTATATTTGCACACGAAAATTTAGACGAAATATCAATAATTAAAGCACTCAATACGGAGTGCAACACAAAACAATTTATGAGTATACCTCAAGCAATTACAGAAACGATTATTCTTGCAGACGGCAGAGAAATCACAATTGAAACAGGAAAATTAGCAAAACAGGCTGATGGTTCTGTAGTCGTAAAAATGGGCGGAACAATGCTTTTAGCAACTGTTGTAGCCAGTAAAGAAGCAAAAGAAGGAGTAGATTTCCTACCCTTAACTGTAGATTACAGAGAAAAATTCTACGCAGGAGGAAAAATTCCTGGAAACTTTTTCAGAAGAGAAGCCAGACCGTCAGATCAGGAAATCCTGACAATGCGTTTGGTAGACAGAGTTCTTAGACCATTATTCCCTGAAGATTTCCATGCTGAAGTTCAGGTAATGATTTCATTAATTTCTTATGACGGACAGTCAATTCCTGATGATTTAGCAGGTCTTGCCGCTTCTGCCGCTATCGCTATTACAGATATTCCTTTCAACGGGCCAATGTCTGAAGTAAGAGTGGTAAGAATTGATGGCGAGCTTTCTATCAACCCTAAATTTGAAGATCTTAAAATTGCTGACCTAGACATCATGGTAGGAGCAACCAAAGATTCTATCGTAATGGTAGAGGGAGAGATGAAAGAAATTTCTGAGCAGGAAATGCTTGAAGCTATCCAATTCGCTCACGTAGAAATTAAAAAACAAGTTGAAGCTCAGGAAAGATTAGCTGAAAAGGTAGGTAAATCTTTCCCAAAAAGAGAATACAGCCACGAAAATCACGATGAAGCTATCCGTGAGAAAGTGTGGAAAGAAACATATGATAAAGTATATGAAGTAGCGAAAACTCCTTCAGGAAAAGAAGAAAGAGGTGAAAAATTCAAAGCTGTTCTGGATGAATTTTTAGCTCAATATGTTGATAATGCTGAAGAATTAGAAAGAGTAACCCCTTTCGCTAAAGTATATTACCACGATGTGGAAAAAGAAGCGATGCGTCAGATGATTTTGAATGATAAAATCCGTCTTGATGGTCGTGATCCTGAAACCATTCGTCCAATCTGGAGCGAAATTGATTATTTACCGGGAGCTCACGGTTCTGCAATCTTCACAAGAGGTGAAACTCAGTCTTTAACAGCTGTAACACTAGGTTCAGTGAAAGATGCAAACATGGTAGACAGCGTGATGGTAAACTATGACGAAAGATTTTTCTTACATTATAACTTCCCGCCGTTCTCAACAGGTGAAGCAAGACCTTTAAGAGGAACTTCAAGAAGAGAAGTAGGACATGGAAACCTGGCTCAGAGAGCTTTGGCAAACATGATTCCTGAAGAAAACCCTTACACTATCCGTATCGTTTCTGATATTTTGGAATCGAACGGTTCATCTTCTATGGCTACTGTTTGTGCCGGAACTTTAGCATTAATGGATGCTGGTATTCAGATTGCAAAACCTGTTTCTGGTATTGCAATGGGATTGGTAACAGACGTTAAAACCGGAAAATTCACTGTTCTTTCTGATATCTTAGGAGATGAAGATCACCTGGGAGATATGGACTTTAAAGTAACGGGAACTGCAGACGGTATCACGGCTTGTCAGATGGATATCAAAATCCAGGGGCTTTCTATGGATATCATGGAAAAAGCTCTTCTACAGGCAAGAAACGGAAGACTTCATATCTTAGATAAACTAAATGAAACTATTTCTGCTCCAAGAGAAGATGTGAAACCGCACGCTCCGAAAATGGTAATGCTTGAGATCTCTAAAGATTTCATTGGTGCTGTGATCGGACCTGGTGGAAAAATCATTCAACAACTTCAAAAAGATACAGATACTGTTATTGCTATTGAAGAAGTAGGAGAAATCGGAAGAATTGAGATTTCTGGTGTAAGCAGAGAGAAAATCAATGCAGCGATCGCCAGAATCAACGAGATTACGTTTGTACCTGTAGTAGGTGAAGTGTACCAAGGAAAAGTGGTGAAAGTAATGGATTTCGGAGCTTTCGTAGCCATTGCGAAAGGGACTGAAGGACTTCTTCACATTTCTGAAATTGAGTGGGCACGTCTGGATAAAGTACCTTATAACGAAGGTGATGAAGTAGAGGTGAAGTTCATGGGTTATGATGACCGTAAGAAAATGAAGCTTTCAAGAAAAGTTCTTCTACCAAGACCTGCAAGACCTGAGTCTAAACCAAGACCAGAAGGACAGGACAGACCACAAGGTGACAGAAGACCGGAAGGACAGGGCAGACCTGACAGACCGGCAAGAAGAGAAGAGAATACAAGACCGGAAGGGGAAAAACCTGCCGGAGATCAAAATCCTTCTTCTGAAGCTTAAGATTAAATCTTATATATATAATGAAATCCCTCAGAAATGAGGGTTTTTTTTGTAACAAAATTGGATGTTTATGCTTTTCCCAATCTGGCAGATAATGCTGATGTTTTGTGCCAAAACCTATTAAATAATAGGATTGATTTGACGACAACTAAAAAGAAAATATGTTTAGTTAAATCGCTTTTGCTTAAATTTAAAGTATAAAATTATTTTATGGCTTACAGTACTGAACTTGCGGACAGAATCCGTGAACGGCTTTCAGAAATTCCGGATCTTGAGATCAGGGAAAAGAAAATGTTCAGCGGATTATCATTTTTGGTCAATGATAAAATGTGTATCAATGTGAGCCACGATAATCTGATGTGCCGGTATCATCCTGACCTGGAAGAGGAAGTTTCGGAAAGAACGGGGTTTCTTCCGATGATTATGAAAGGAAAGCAGCTTAAAGGATATTGCTATGTGGAACCTGCAGGTTTTCAAAAACCTGATGATTTTGAATACTGGATTAAAATATGCCTGGATTATAATTCGATAGCCAAAGCTTCAAAGAAAAAATAACCTTAATATTCCTGACATTTTAAAATTCAACCATTAAGGTAAAGTTTAGTTGTTAAGAATATTAAGATTTAACCATATAAGTTTTCGCGTATCTCTATTAAGATTTTCTCCGTCTTTTTTACATCTTGATACTCGGGGAGGGTAGAAACTGCGTGATAGTGCTCAATAGACTTTATCAGATCGTCTGCTTTTTGCATGACCGCTTCATAGGACCGGTTTCCGGCTTTGATATCAAGTAATTCCTCCCTGTTGTCTACGCGGATATTTAACGAATTGGTTTTGAATATATGTTCGCAGGACTGTAATAAACGGATGGTATGCATCATGTTTTTACTGTCATAGTTCTGTCCGTGTTCCTGGTTGACGTTATAACGGTCTTCGTTGCGTTCAGATACCCATTTCCAGTATTCTTTATAGTCTTTGCAGTACGTGGAATAGGCATCCAGATTACAGAAAAGATAGGCTGCTGGTTTTTCGTCTTTCGGAACGGATGATACAGAAACCTGATTAGCTTCTTCATGTTGGATCATTCCTTTATACCCTAAAGTTTCTGATTCATCATAAAACACAGCGTACATCCCCTTGGTATTCCCGATATTGACCAGCCCGCATTTGTCCTGTATTTTTCCGCTTTCTGAAAGCCATTTCTTAAGAGGAACTGATCCCTGATCTTCAAGAATATAGCAGAAATCAAGAACGGATTTTCTTTCTTTTTCTATGGGATTAAGGATTTTTTTATTCAGTCCTTTAGCCTTTTTGATCTGTGAAATGGCATATCCCGCAAAGGTGTCTTTGCATAACTTGGATAAAAAGTCTTCTGAACGGAGGAGATCCATCAACGGATGTTTTTGCAGAATACAGTCTTCCGGACTTGCCAGCACTTCCAGAATATTAGGGTTGTTTTTTTGCAGCAGCTCTACAAATCTCCCGATCTCATAATAAGTGATATCATTGGTTTCATTAGAGATCTGCGGAATGTAATTCAGTCCGTAAAATTCTTCTTTTGGCAGATAATATACCCCACGGATATCTGTATCCGAGTTTTCCGTTGCGAGTCCGAAGGAGCGGCTTCCGGATATGGCTTCGAGGAGGATGAGGTTATTAGTTTTTAGAAATTCAATAGTCATGATTTTTTTTCTTTGGAAACATGAGTTTCTTCCTTTTCTTTAAAGTTAAACATTGTATTAGTTTCTAGAGCTTTAATATCTCCCTAAAAACCCTCTCCATTTCACCTTTATCCACCTTTCCTCCTGCAAGACTTTTCGCTCTTTCTTCATTATCGAATATTGTTTTCTCCAGAAACCTAAAAAGTTCCCAGTCATTCGGGTGGTAATAGGATTCTCCTTTAGTAGCTTTTAAAACGATAAGATCTTCTATCTTTTTTCTGGTCTCATCATCTATTAATACTAATAGTTCGCTGAACAATACCGGCGGAACCGTTCCTTTTTCTATGATCCATTTACCGGTCAGTGCAGTTCGTAAGCAGTAAAAATAACTTTTCAGTTTTACTTTATCATTTCTGCAGGCTTCCAGGTATTTTTTGCTCATGCTCAGATAGTGGTAAGAAACCGCTATCGGTGAAAAGCAGGCATCTGCCAGGGGAGTGAACAGTTCCAGAAAATTCTCGTTCTTTTTGTAAACGATAGGAGAATAAAACCAGCTCAGTAAAGCTGCATTGGATTTCAGCAACAGATGAAAAGTCTTGCGAAGATCCCATCCGGAGCCGTCCAGGTCGTCTTCTGTCATAAATTCTATCGTCTCGTCTTTATCCCATGGAGAAAGATACCAGTCTTTTTCATGCCGGTAGATAAAGCGTATATCATAATCGCTGTCCGGAGATGCAAAACCCCATGCTCTGCTTCCGGATTCTACAGCCAGAAGAATTTCTACACTGCGTGTTTCCTCTATTTCTTTTATTTTCTCTAGTATTTTTGGTGTCATTGTATTCAATTTTAAGGCAAAGTAAAATCAGTAGTGCGCAGTGTTTTTGCGTAGATTTTTCGTTGGAAGTTTTATTTGAACCTGTTGAACAAAAAAAGAGGCTGTACATACTAATGACAGCCTCTTTTCAATAAAATTAAATTCTAACTACTTCTACATTTTAAGCAGTAATCTGCTTAGGTCCTTTTCCTTTATCTTCTTCTTTTTTATCTAATTTCTCAGATATTTTTTTTACGATGTACTCTATCGCAATAGGTGCTATAATGGCAATCAATGCTTTAAATATTCTTGATTTCATAGTAAGATTTTTTAATGTATCAATTAATACAATTTCTGAGCCATTTTAAAAATGTCAGGATTGATCAGTGTTGGAAAGGATATGGAGTGATCATTCTCATTTTTTTAACCACCCCGTCAAATCTTTGATTGCCACCTCTCCAGGGGAGGGGAATTCTGACCCGACGAATTTAATCATCATGAAAATCGTAGATTTTCAAAGAAACTTAAGTGATCTTCTTTTCAGACATCCTGCCACTTAAAAATAACTAAAGTGTTTAAAAACTTTTGTCTCTTTTGTGGTTGAAAAAATCAGTTTTCATCCGGAACTATTAAATCTTCATAGTTTTTTAATCCTGCTTTAAACTTATCCTGCAGCTTCAGTCTCAGCTTTTTAGGCTGATGAACAATCAGACATTCTCCAAAACCGAGCAGGAGTCTTTCAAGTTCAAAATTGATTTGTACACAAATCTTAAATAATGTGCCTTCTTCTGTTTCGCTTATAATTTCCTGGCTTTTATGAAGTGGTTTTGTTTTTACATAAGGAGCATTCGAGGAATCTACAAAGAAAACAACATTTCTGGGAGCCATCGTTTCAGAAACCGTAACCCCTACAATATCTTTAAAATATTCATCACCATCCAGATTTTTATCTATATACTCTAAACTTTCCTCCACATCAATCTTTTCCATTCTGTCCAGGGCTAAATTGTACATTTTGCCTTTATGCTGGCAGATCAGGAACCACCGGTTATTAAACTCCTTCAGAAGCTGCGGGTGAACCACATAATTACTGGATTCCCTGGCGGTAAAGCTGCGGTAAAGAATATTGAGTACTTTTTTGTTGGATATGCTTTCATAAAGGATATCAATATGTTCTAGCCCTTTCAGCTGCTCATTTTTATCCAGATGGATGATGGATTTCTGCCCGGTAGAATGGATGGAGTCTTCCAGTTTCTGAATGACCCCGTTCATCTCTTTGAACATAGAGAAATCCTTAAACTGTTTCAGGATCTGAACTGCATTATTCATGGCTTTCAAATCACTTTCATTCACAGAAATGTTGTGGATGCTGTATTCAGGATCGCTGTAGCGGTAGTATTTTCTATCGTATACTTCAATAGGTGCTTCATACCCGAATTTCTCGCTCCGCATATTCTGCAGATCCAGCTGAACGGTACGTCTGCTTACGTACGATTCCTTTCCTTCAAATTCAAACAGGGCATCCGAGCAGGCATCAATAAGATCTTCCAGCGTATACTTCCGGTATTTATTCTTAAGGCATTTATCTAATGTTTTATAGCGGATGAGTGCGTTTTTATTAGATGACATGGTTTTTTGTGTTTTGGATGGTGAATAGTGAATAGTGAATAGTGAATAGTGAATTTTGCTGCACAAGTCAATTTTTTGGTCTATCATTAGTTTTTCTCAAAATTGACAATTCACTTGCGAAGCAAAATTCACCATTGACTTATAATTACTTCTCTTTTAAAGCATTTTCATCAAAAGTAATTCCTTCCCAACCGAACTTCATAAAATTCCGGATATTCTGGTGATCGGTTCCTTCCGGTTTTTTCATAACATCTTCCCTGTAATACTCACCAAAAAGCCAGAGTGTTTCTTCTTTCGTTAGATTCTGAATACTTGCGAAACTAAAAACTTTACACGAGCCATTATTCTGCCCCGCATGGTTGATCGTATCTCCGTTTTGAAAAGCAGTAGGAGTAAATTCATAATGTTCATCAATATAAGTGATAACATCACTGAACTTGATGGTTTCCGGGAAATGTTTTAATTGTTCTAATAATACCATGAGCCTTGTTTTTTTAATTATATACTATTGTACAGATCTGCAAGCCTGCTTTTCTGCATTTTTACTAAATTTTTGTAAAAATAATTAAATTTCTTTATCTACGCAAAACTATTGCGCAATAAGGCTGTTACTTTGCATCATCAAAATGAAACAAAATGGAATTTAACGGAAATCACTTAATAGAATTAGGGTATAGACCGGCCAAATGGTTTAAAAATGCCATTACATATATCAACGAAAACAATCCGGATGAAGTTCAGATCAGAGAATATCTGGAGCAGTTCAGACAGCCTGATATTATTCCGCTTCATGAAACAGCTAAAGATTTTATCATCAACATCAGGGCAGAACATGAAAGTGAAAACGACAATGTAGAGAAAGTGATCAACACAATGAAAGTCCTGATGAAAACACCTACGCTTACTGCCGGAGCATTGATGCCCGATGCATGTCCTACAGGACCTGAAGGGTTAATTCCGGTAGGGGGAGTGGTAGTTGCCAAAAATGCGATCCATCCCGGATTTCATAGCGCTGATATCTGCTGTTCTGTAATGCTGACTGATTTTGGAGATGCTGATCCTAAAGAAGTATTGGATGCAGCCCATTCGGTGACGCATTTCGGATATGGAGGAAGACCGAGAGGTGAACAGATGCAGATGTCCCAGGAACTGATGGATGCATTCAGAAAAAATGAATTTTTAAATGATGAAAAGCTGATCAGCATTGCCCGTTCTCATATGGGAACTCAGGGGGACGGAAACCATTTCTTGTTTGTCGGGAAGTCTAAAAATACCGGAAATACCATGTTGGTTACTCATCACGGTTCAAGAGCCCCGGGTGCTGCTCTTTATGATAAAGGATTGAAGGTTGCCAACCGGTTCAGACAGGATATTTCCCCTGAAACATTAAGAGAAAATGCATGGATTCCTTTTGATACGGAAGAAGGGCAGGCCTATTGGGAAGCTCTTCAGCTGATCAGAACATGGACCAAGGAAAACCATACGAATATTCATGATGCGGTTTTAAATAAGCTGGGAACAGAAAAGCAGGATAGATATTGGAACGAGCATAATTTCGTTTTCAAAGATGGTGATCTGTTTTACCATGCCAAGGGAGCCACTCCGCTGGATGATAAGTTTATGCCGGATATCACAGGACCAAGACTGATTCCGCTGAATATGTCAGAACCTGTTTTAATCGTTCAGGGAAAAACTAACGAAAGAAATCTGGGTTTTGCTCCTCACGGGGCCGGAAGAAATTTCAGCAGGACACAGCATAAAAAATCACTGGCCCATAAAACGGTTGAAGAGGTTTTTGATGAGGAAACCACAGGATTGGATATCCGTTTCTTCTCTAATGAAATTGATATTTCCGAACTGCCAAGCGCTTATAAAAGTGCCAAAAATGTAAGAGCGCAGATTGAAGAATACGGACTTTGCGAAGTCCTGGATGAGGTGATGCCTTACGGGTGTATCATGGCGGGTGATGTAGGGAAAAATGCACCGTGGAAGAAAAAGAAGAAATTCAGAAAAGCATAATTTTTAATTTAATAAAAAAACTAATAACTAATAACTAACCTTGCAGGTATAAAAACCTGTAAGGTTCATGAAAACTTTTTTCATAAGGCAGGGGCAGTAGCTCAGATGGTAGAGCAACAAAATTACTTTTCGCTGCAGGCAAATGAAGTTCCTATGAATCCCAATTGTGTGTCACAGGTTCGAGCCCTGTCTGTCCCTCAAAACAAAGGAAATACTTATATTCATGTATCAGTTATTTTCATATGTTAAAAAATTGAAGGCAAAGAAAGTTCCTATATTTTAGAATTACTTTCCGCCTTTTTATAAATGATAAGGCAAAGGGAGTTCCTATATTTTTGGATAAATTACTCCCCGCTTTTTATAAACTATAGGTAAAAGGAGTTCCTATACCCTTCACTTTTAAGAACCTACTCCTCACTTATTTTTTAAATTAAAAACAATGAAAACATTAAAATTATTCAATGCTGTATTAGCTAAGGAATCGAATGCAGAGGCATTTATTTCTAATGACGGTTTTATTATTGAACCTGATGCTCTATGGGCAAAAAATGAGATCATCTCTTATTATGCAAGGGAAAAATTAAATGGAAATGATTTGAATAAAACCTTTCATAAATCATGGGAGAAAATAAAAAATACTTCCAGAACTGATTTATTTTTTGAACAGATCAGACATTATATTTCAACGTATGGAAGCGATTTTCAGAATGAAATCTATATTCCTGCTGAAATATTGAATGTTCCGGATACAAAGCTGGTTTTTAAAATCATCAGGGCTTACACTGTAGAAGAAATGCAGGAAAAGTGTCTGTCTCTTTTGAGATCGGGAATTGCTTTAAAAGAAGAAACTATTGATGAACTGCTTTATATTTTACATACGGAGCTGGAATATGATTTCACCGGGAAAGAAAACATCAGAAATAAGGAAGCTGTTATAAAAATAGCCGATCTGTATGATATCTATCCTGAAAATCCTGTTGAGTTTTTCCGGTATGCTATTTATAAAACGACCAATACTACACTTTTAATAAAAAGTGATGATTTGATTGATTTAATCAAGCAAAGTAAATTCAATCCAACCCATCTGTTCGAAAGTTTCGGTCTGGAAAAACTGGCGGAAATTTTTAACAGGTTCAAGCCGCTGTTCCTTGCTTTTAAAAACAGAGCTCCGAAAGTGATCAATAAAATTTCAAAGCTGTCTAAAGTACATCATAAACCGTTGATTTCAAATCCTTTGAATGATGCTACGAATACATTACTGGAAAACAGTGATTGGCACTGGCTGGAAAATGCAACACCATTTGCGTTATTTAAGGCTTTGTCAGCATGTTACTCAAGAATGTATGGTCAGGATACTTTTGTTTACAGAGTAAGAAACGGAAAATCGTGGGTGAAAAAAGGTAAAGAAACTTATGTGAATCAGTTCAACTATGATTTTATTCTGGATTATCTGAAACTAAAATACGAAAACGTATCCGGAAAGAAATTTTATTTCCCGGAGAATGTAGAATTTGCATTACCGACTTCTGAAAAAATGTTTGTTGGAAATATTCCTACCGGAACCCGTTTGTATGGCGACAGACTGGCTGTAGGTATTTATTGGGAAGATAAATGGGGTGCCCGCGACCTGGATCTTTCCGGATTAAATATCTCAGGAAAAATAGGTTGGAATGCCGCTTATAATCATGGTGACGGACAACTGATGTATTCCGGAGATATGACTTCTGCTCCTCACGGTGCCGTTGAATATCTGTACGCCAATAAAGGACATTGTGCACCAACACTTGTGATGAATAACGTTTTCAGCGGAGATGCAAATTGTGGATATAAAATCGTGATCGGAAAAGGAGATGATATTTCCTACGATTATATGATGAATCCTAACAATCTCTTTGCTGAAGCCAGATGTAACTCTGTTCAGAAGCAAATGATCCTGGGAATGCTGGTGGCAAAAAACGAAAAACAATGTTTCGTACTGTTGAATTTCGGAGCCGGACATTCTCACGTTTCTGGAAATAATCAGGTTTCCATAATGGCAACAAGTGCATTATACCAGCAATGGTACGAAGCCATGTCTTTCAATGAACTTGTAAAAGAGCTTGGAGCTGAGATTACAACAGAAAAAGCGGAAGCCGATTTCGATTTCTCACTGGAAACTCTTGAAAAAGACAGCTTCATAAAAATCTTTAAGCAGTAAAGTAATGCGCAAACATCTGCGACATCTGCAAAATCAGCGAGAGATTTAAAGAATTCAAAGTCTATATAGTAAATTTATACTGCCATTTTGATTAAAAATCAGAGTGGCAGTTTTATTTCAGATTAGATAAAATCATATACTCCGTTTTTCCAGCCCAATACTTTGGAAGAATCCGCTTTAAGCCAGTTTTTCAGAATGGTAGCATAGACTTTTCTGAAATCTTCCGTGTAGATCAGATCCCCTTCATTCAGTTTCTGCAGGTCGGGAAGTGCATTAAGAATTCCTTTCTTTTTAAGCCCGCCACTGATGAAAAACATTTGGTTGGCCGTCCCGTGATCCGTTCCGTTGCTGGCATTTTGAGCGACCCGTCTTCCAAATTCTGAAAAAGTCATTAATAAGACATCATTGAAAATTCCGTCGTTTTTCAGATCGGTCACAAAAGATTTCACTGCGTCATTGATGTCGGTGAACAGTTTTTTCTGCCTGTCATTCTGATTGACGTGCGTATCAAAACTTCCCACCGAAAGATAATAAACCTGTGTGTTGATATCAGATTTGATCAGCGAAGCTACAGTTTTAAAATCCTTCCCCAACTGTGAATTCGGATACGTCTGATCTGTCTTTTTTGACTTGCTCTTCTCAAAAATATAATCAGCATTATTGATGGTAGAGCCAAGCGTCTGGTATAAATAAGAAACCGTTTCATCATCATGATGGTGGTCATAAAGAGATTTGAAATATTTCTCCTGACTCGTTTGGTAAAGTCTTTTCGGATCTTTAAAGGCAAATGCTTTATTATTTTCCCCTTTAAGCGCTAGGCTGAGCATATCATCAACTTCCAGCGCTTGCGTGGGATGTTCGCAACGGTAGCATTCTTCATCCAGAAAACGACCTAGCCATCCTGTTTCCAGGAATTCGTCGCTGCGACTGGCAGAATGCCAGATATCCATACTTCTGAAATGCGATTTATCAGGATCCGGATAACCCACATTATTCATCACCGAAAGTTCACCGCTATCAAAAAGTTCTTTAAAATAGGATAGTGCCGGGTTGATTCCCGTTTCATCATTAAGCGGCAAAGAATCTTTGATGGCGATACTGTTTCTTTCTTTAAAATAAATATCGTTTTTTGTGGGAATGATTGTATTCAGACCATCATTCCCCCCTGTAAACTGCAGGACTACAAGAATCTTCTGATTACGCTCCAAAGCTTCATCCAATGTCATTGCCTTCAGAAAATTGGGCATCATAAACGATGCGGTAGCTAATGAGCTTATTTTGAGGAATTCTCTTCTTTTGATTAACATAATTTTGTTTTTAGATTGGAGATTGTAGGGATTAGGGGAAAGGGCTAGGGGAATCGTAATATAACTTTTAAATTTCTTAATTTATCATTTATTTGTTACTTTAAAATATGAGTTAAAAACAAATATTATTGAATTTTGAGATTCAGTACTAATCCCTAATCCCAAAACCCTAATCCCTTTCATCTAATCCTACATTAACTGGTATTCCGGAGTAGACATCAGATTAATAATATTCATCTTTATACTTTTATCCGAGAAATTTTTCACTGAATCCATATCAAGTGTTTTAGCATTCAGGATAAGATAATCTTCACAGTTTTTGTCCGCAAATACTTTTTCCAGCCTGCTCCAGTCGATGGTGATGTTGGGATTCTTAAATGATTTATTTAAATCGGTTTCGCGGGATTTCATACCCATATCGATATCGTCATCCTGTCGGGGGCTGTATTCTAAAGGGCGCAATCCGGACCATATCTGTGGAATCTGCAATCTCAGCATCAGGGTAGAGCTGTCTATCCATGATTTTCCGCTGGGCCATCCGGCTACGTTGGGCGGATAAAGCAGCATTTGTCCTAGCAATTTCTGGTAAACGATGAGATTTTCCGGATTCTGAATGTTCATGGGAAGCATTCGCATCATTCCCGCCATCAGTTCGACAGGAGATTTTATCCTGTTTCCGATATTTTTTTTGTCATAAAACCAGGAACTGGAAAAGATTTCGGACATCAGTTTTTTGATATCGTACCCGGAATTGTAGAAGTCTGTGCTTAACTGATCAACAATATTGCTGTCTACATTTTCATTAACGAAGAACTTATATATTTTTGTGGTGATAAATTTCGCTGTGGCTTTCTGTTCAAGGATCATATTTAAAATGTCAGTTCCGGAGAAATTTCCGGTTTTTCCTAAAAATACTTTTGAACCTTCATCATGCAGGTTTTTTCTTTCTTTAAAATAGCCTTCTTTATCATAGCCCCATCCTGTGAATGCTCTTGCGCCTTCCCTGATATCTTTTTCAGTATAATTTCCCCTTCCCATGGTAAATAATTCCATCACCTCTCGGGCAAAGTTTTCATTCGGGTGACCTTTCTTGTTCTGCTGATTGTTGAGGAAGTTCAGCATTGCCGGCGACTGGCTTACTTCAAAGAGAAGATCTTTAAAATTGCCCAGTGCATTCTTCCGGATTGTATTGAGGAGCTGTTTACTGAATTTTGAATTATTGATTCTGGAAGCAAAATGTCCATGCCAGAAAAATGACATCTTTTCTTTCATCTGCTCCTTACTGTTCACCATTCTGTCCAGAAAATTAAGGTTCAGCTCATTATTTTGCTGCCTGTTGATGCGCTGTATTTCTTTTCTTTTTTCTGCAGGGGTTTTATTATTCATCATATCCTCCTGAATAAAAATGTCGGGAGTATCATAATTAACTTCTGTAAAGTTTTCTTCTTTAAACAACTCACCAGTCAGTATCTTTATACTCTTGTTTTTAAGATCGCCGATCTGGTTGATCCCGACTCCGAAGCCGGCACGCCAGAGAAGATGTTTATGGTGTAATAATGAATCGTCCATTGTGGAGAATTTAATTTTTGGATGGATTAGAACGGGAAAGGTTAAAATAGTAACGGTTAAGAATTCTTAATATTACTTTTCTTTAAAATAATTTAAACAATCATTTGAATTTTAATATAAATTAACATATTGATAATCATTGTATTGTGTTGGAATTGAGTGTTAAAATCATAAAAAACGCCTCCCTTGGCACGATTTTTACAGCTTATTGGAATAGTAAAATTAAAATTAGAGTTATGAAAATGTTAAAACAAGCAATAGTACTGGCTGGAATCTTAACAGCAGGTATCGCAAGCGCACAGAACTCAAAGATGAATAACATGATCAAAGTAGGTGCGAATGTTGGTTTAGCAGTGCCGGCAGATAATTTATCTGCAGCAGCAGGCGTAGATGTATCTTATCAGAATTTGATCACTCCTGGATTCGGATTAGGTATTGCCACAGGATATACTCATTATTTCGGAAAAAGCAATAACGGGTATGATAACAATGATGTAGGGGTAATTCCTGTAGGAGCTTTAATAAGAATCTATCCTAAACAGACTGGTTTCTATTTCGGAACAGACTTAGGATACGGTTTCCTTGTAGGAGATGATAAAGTAGCTTCCAACAGCTCTGCTGACAGACCGGACGGAGGTTTCTATATCAAGCCGGAGATCGGATACCACAACAGAGACTGGAATTTCTTCGTACAGTACCAGAAAGTTTTTGTAGGAGATAAAGGCGATATTGCCGGACAGGACTATAATGTGGGGAATATCGGAGTAGGATTCGGATACAATATTCCATTAGGAAAGTAGTTAGATTTATATATAAACAATTATTAGCCAAACCTTTTTATGAAAATGAAAAGGTTTTTTGCTTCCCTGCAAGATTTACGAAAACTATTATTATATTTGATAAAATTTGAGGTTATGATTTTGAATCCAAAATTTCCGCTTTATTTACCAGGAGTAGAGAACAGTAATAATGATAATGTCACTATCATTGGGGCAAGTCTCCGTGAAGATATAACCATCCTAGGCTATTTTGTTTCCGGTAACGGAGGCCTTGAGATAAAAATTCAGAATGAGTATAACACCAAAGAGTACACCTCATTTTCTGACATATTAAGAAAATTCATACAGGATAATCAGCTGGACAACGTAAAGCGTCTGGCAGTAGCTGTGCCGGGACCTGTAATTAACGGCAAAAGCAGCCCTGCACGACTGGGTTGGGACCTGGATATTGAAGAATATACAAGAGATTTCGGATTTGAGAAAGGAGATATGCTGAATGACCTAGAAGCATCAGCTTACGGAATGGGCCTTCTCGAAGACAGTGATCTGGATCCCATTTATACCAGCGGGCATCTTGAAAAAGGAAATGTAGCTATCCTTGCTCCCGGAAACGGACTGGGAGAGGCCGGATATTTCTTTGACGGAAAGAACCTGAGACCTTTTGCAACGGAAGGTGGACACTCCGAATTCTCACCAAGAACCAATGTTGAAGTTGAGTTTTACCAGTTTTTAAATAATATCTACGGTATTGTGAGCTGGGAAACTGTACTCTCTAAAACCGGTCTTTTCAATATTTACAGATTCCTGAGAGATGTAAAAAGACATCCGGAACCGGAATGGCTTGCAGAACGTCTTAACGGAGGAAACTTTGTGGAGGAAATCTATAAAGCTGCGGTAGAAGATGATGTGCTGATCTGTAAAATTGCCTTAGACACCTTCCTGGAATTCCTTGCAAGAGAAGCCAATAACCTTGTGCTGAAGCTTAAAGCTACCGGAGGACTTTTAATAGCAGGAGATATTCCGCAGGTGATCAGGGAATATATCGACAAAGGGAAATTCTATGATAAATTTAAGATAAGCGATAAGATGGAAGGACTGCTGAAAAGCACCCCTCTGTATCTGATTAAACAGAATCACACCGCATTGAAGGGGGCCGCATTGTACACTGCTTACTATCAAAATTAAAATACAAACTCCGAAACTTTTCGGAGTTTTTTTATGGAATGATATTATTCATAAAAATAATTAATTTTATTGATATACATCAATGAAATCTATCGGATAAGTTGGCTACATTTGCACCATCAAACAAGTAAATAACTTTATTCAAAATGAAAAAAATATTCTTATTAGCGGTTTTAGCCGGTAGTCTTGCGTTCGGACAATCTAAAAAAGTGGTAGCATCTGATGTTCACTGGTGGGGATACAAAGTAGCAAAATCTGAGGCAAGTTCTCATGACGGAACGGTGAAAGTAAAATCAGGAGACATGATCATGAAAGGGAATAACCTTGTAGGAGGAAGCTTTGTACTGGATATGACTTCCATCAATTCTACTGACCTTTCCGGAGAATACCAGCAGAAACTGAACGGGCACCTTAAGAACGGTGACTTCTTCGAGGTTGAAAAATTCCCTACTGCTTCTTTCAAAATCACTTCTGTAAAGAAAAACAGCGATAAGATTTATAATTCTTTAGTATCCGGAAACCTTACTGTTAAAGGGAAAACGAACACCATTACTTTCCCAGCAAAAATTGCTTACAGCAAAGGAGTAGTGAGCCTGGTTTCTGATAAATTCTCTTTCGACAGACAGAAATTTGATGTGGCTTACAAGTCTACCATGCAGGATGTTTTTGTGAAAGATGACATTGAAATGCTTGTAAAGGTGACTGCTAAATAATTTAATCAAAAAAAGATTATTAAAAGTGTAGAAGTTCTACACTTTTTTTTATTTTTGTTGAATTGTAAATAAAAAAGAATGAAAAGATTACTATTGTTTGCTATGATGTGTGCGAGCATATCATTTGTTTCTGCACAGAAGAAATTTGATAAGGTTTCAAAAGTGACTTCATCAGAGATCAGGTGGTGGGGATATAAAGTTGTAAAAACTGAAGCATCTTCGCATTCAGGGACGGTAAAGCTGAAAAGCGGGAAATTCAATTTCGATAAAACAGTCCTTGTAGACGGAGAATTCATTATAGATATGAGGAGTATAATGGCGGGAGATGTTTCCGATGAAGATCAGATCAAGCTTACCAATGATCTGAAAAGCACCAATTTTTTTGAAGTTAAAAAATTCCCGATCGCAAAGTTTCACTTGACTAAAATCATTCCTTTAGCAAACAGTGAGTACAATTCAACGGTGTACGGTGATGTTACCATCAAAGGCGTAAGAAAAACGATTACTTTCCCTGCCAATGTATATGTAACCCAGTTTACAGTAGTGGTAGAGTCTGCTAAATTCTCTCTGAACAGAAGAGACTTTAAAGTATTCTACCAGTCTTCACTGAAAGATTACTTTATCAAGAACGAGATGGATATCCAGTTCAGAGTTTCTACGGAAAAACTGGATAACGAAAACAGAGTTCCTGTAAAGAAGAAATAAGTAAAATATACTTTCAAATATTAAAGTGGGCGGTTTTTATCAACTGTCCATTTTTTTATATATGTATTTGAATTGTGCATGAATTTTTTAGCGCAAAAAATCAATTTTAATCATATAAAAATTTTAAAGAATGTATCAGCCACAAGTTGAATCCAGGGCGAAGCACGATTCTTTGCCTTTAAATAAAAAATGTTGAGTCAGAAGCTTTGTGTTAAAAAATATTCAACTTCTTCACGTGTCAAAATAAGGATAATCAAAATGATTTTTCATGCATACCCATACATCAAGTCATCTTAATATTCTAAAATCCTTCAGTAAACTTAATGGTTCAGATCATACACAGCCAAAATTAATCTCTGCTTTTTACCATGTTTTTTCATAAATTAGTACTATGAAAGTTTATGTAGTAAGCGGTCTCGGAGCCGATTTTAAAGTATTGGAAAGACTGGAATTTCCCGGGAACTGTGAGTTGGTTTTTATAGACTGGCTCATTCCCGAAAAAAACGAGCCTTTTCATTCCTACGTCCAAAGAATGGCGGAAAAAGTAGATGATTCCGAACCGTTCTGCTTATTGGGCTATTCTTTTGGCGGTATTATGGTGCAGGAGATCAATAAGCTGAAGCCGGCTCAAAAAGTGGTCATCATGGGAAGCATCAAGTCGGATAAAGAAAAATCTAAATTTATCAGGACCGGCGAGATTACAAAAATTCCCAGAATACTTCCTGTTGGGATGTTTAATGACAAAGCTGCCAATGTATATGCTGTGGTCAGAAAACTTTTTGATCCTAAAAATCCTAAAATCCTTGAATACTTCAGAGTCAGAGATCCCTATTACCTCAAATGGTCTATAGAAAAAGTTTCCGAATGGAAATTTGAAGAAACTCCGGAGGTTATTCAGATATTGGGAGATAAAGACATTGTTTTTCCTATTAAATATTCAAAACCCGATTATGTGATCAAAGGAGGGACCCATCTTTTTCCTGCTACAAAACATAAAGAAGTATCCAGAATATTAAAGGAAGTTTTTGTTTAAAACTGATTTTAATATAATTAAGGTATAATATTTTAAGGGTTATCATTTAAAATGTATGTTTTTATAAAATTTATATTTAATTTTGATAGGGTTAAATGTAAATTGTATGAAAATTGGTTTAAAATGGATTGTTTCATTCTCGGTCATTACCCTTGTGGCATTCGGAGGATTATTTTGGAGCCCGGCTGTTGATTTGCCCAACACCGGAGAATTTCTCAGTGAAGATAAGATCGTAGGGGCAGATGTCGCATGGATTCTTGCCGCGGCAGGGCTTGTACTGCTGATGACACCAGGACTGTCATTCTTTTACGGAGGTATGGTAGGCAAGAAAAATGTGATCTCCACCATGCTGCAGAGCTTTATAGCACTCGGTGTTATTTCTATTTTATGGGTCGTTGTCGGATTTTCCTTGTCATTTGGGGATTCATTAGGTTTTGAGCTCAATGGTGTACATTACGGAATCATTGGAAATCCTTTAAGTTATCCGTTTTTCAGCCATGTGGGGGCATTACCTCATAAAATGATGGCTTCCACTATTCCTTTTGTTCTTTTTGCCCTTTTTCAGATGAAATTTGCCGTTATTACTCCCGCACTGATCACAGGTTCTTTCGCTGAAAGGGTTCGTTTTATTTCTTATCTTTTATTCATGGTGCTTTTCAGCATTTTTATCTATACACCGCTTTGTCATATGGTATGGCATCCTGACGGACTTCTGAATAAATTTTTCGGAGTAAAAGACTTTGCTGGTGGAACCGTAGTCCACATGAGTGCAGGTTTTGCAGCTTTAGCGGGTGCTTTGGTTCTGGGGAACAGAAAAAATCCGCATCATGAGCCTTCCAATATTCCTTATGTCCTTCTTGGAACAGGAATGCTGTGGTTTGGATGGTTTGGATTTAATGCCGGTTCTGCTCTGAGTGCCAATGCCTCTGCAGCAGTGGCTTTCGGAACAACCACCATTGCTTCCGCTTCTGCTATGATGACCTGGATATTTTTTGACAGGATTAATGGAAGGAGCGTTTCTGCCTTGGGAGCCTGCATCGGAGCTGTAGTAGGGCTGGTGGCCATTACTCCCGGATGTGGGTTTGTCAGTATTCCGGAAAGTCTTTTTATAGGATTTGCCGCTGCTATTGTCTCTAATCTTATGGTAAACTGGAAAACATTGAAAAAAATAGACGATACCCTCGATGTTTTTGCCTGCCATGGGGTAGGGGGAATTATGGGAATGATCCTGACTGCTGTTTTTGCCCACGGTGAAAATGCCAGCCTCCTTCATGGCGGTATTGAGGTTTTCGCCCATCATATGGCTGCACTGGTACTTGTTTCAGCTTTTACCTTTTTTGGCTCTCTGCTTTTGTATAAAATTACAGATTCTATCATTACATTGCGGGTTTCTGAAGAATCTGAAGATATGGGGCTTGATCTTTCTCAGCATAAGGAGCGGTTCAAGTGATGGTTGCTAAAAAAAACAGGGCACAGATGATATCTATGTGCCCTGTTGAATACTGAAATGAAAAGGATGTTGGATCTCCTGATCACCCAATAGATTGGATGGCGCTGAAAATGTTATTTTTTGACCTTTCAAATACTTCACCCCCGAATTCCTCATTATCTAATGAGAAAATACTAACATCCCTGACTCCCATGATTCCGAAAATGTGTTTCAAATAAGACGTTTGGAAATTGATATGCCCGTTTTTTTCATTTTCTCCGTATCCGGTATCACCGCGGGCAGATAATATAAATGCTTTTTTGTTTTCAAGCAAGCCCACATAGTCACCATCGGGGACTCCTGATCTGAATTTCCAGGTTTCATTGATCCGCATTACCTGGTCTATATAAGCTTTTAACCCACTCGGAATAGCCCAGTTGTACATTGGAGTTCCAATGACATAGATATCATGCTCTTTGAGCTCTTGTACCAGCTCATTGCTTAGCTGTAATGCCTTTTGGTTTTCTTCGGTCCTGTCCGACGGCTTTTTAAATGCTCCTGCAATCCAGGATTCATTAATGTTGGGAATACTGTCAATACCTGTTTCCCGGTACATAAATACATCCAGGGGGTATTTACTTTTCCAGTTTTCAACAAAAAGTTCGGTTAGTTTTCGGCTGTAAGATCTTTCATTTCTTACACTGGCGTTAATGATCAATACTTTCATTATTATAAATTTTATAACAACAAAATTCCTGATTATTCATTCCTTAAAAATTGATCTAGTTCAAGAGGATTTATTTTTTTTCCGGATTCTGCTTATAAATTCGGCTGACACTCCTAAATAAGATGCAACTAAATATTGAGGAACCCTGGAGACAATATCGGGGTAGGTATCAAGAAAATCATAATATTTCTGTTCAGCTTTATACATATTGTTAAACACAATCCTTTTTTCAAGAGTTCCCAGATAGCTTTCTAAAATAATTCTGAAGTATCTTTCCAGGGAAGGGATTTCCTGCAGCATTTTTTGAAAAGACTGATGGCTGATCTGTAAAAGATTTGTTTTTTCTACAGCCTGTATATTGTAAATAGAAGCTTTTTGTTTCGAAAAACTGGAGATATCGGTTGCCCACCAATGGTCAATAGCTAAAAAAAGGATCTCTTCATTTCCGTTTTCTGAATTGATGCAAAAGGCTTTTAATACACCTGAAATAATATAGCTGTCATGCCGGCAGATTTCCCCGTTTCTTAAAAGAAATTCACCTTTTTCCAATGTTTTTTCTGTCCAGAAGCTTTTAAAAACAGCTGTTTCTTCGGGACTTAACCTGACATGCTGTGCAATATTCTTAATTAATGTTTCCATTTGAAGTGATTAAAAGGAGAGAAACTGATATAGGGGTTGAAGAGAACACTATAACTGCTAATTTACAAAAATACCTATTATAAAGGCATTCCATGATTTACGAAGTGTTATTAATTTGAGATCCGGGGACACTTTTATTGGGATTTATCGCGTATCTTTGTTTTAAGAGGAAAATGAAGAATTATCTATGGAATCAATATCGGTTTTTGAGATTATTAAAGTAGGAATAGGCCCGTCCAGTTCGCATACAATGGGGCCCTGGAATGCAGCTTCTGCATTTATCAGAATTATAAAAAGGGAAAGATCAATCGCAGAAGTGAAAGAAGTTTTCCTTGAATTTTTCGGTTCTTTAGCTAAAACCGGAATTGGGCACGGAACAGATATTGCCGGAATGCTTGGGCTGAATGGTGAAGATTTTAAAACAATAGACACAACTAAGATCGATGAAAAAGTCGATAGAATAAAAAATACCCAGATCCTGAATCTGGGTGGTGAAAAAGAAATTCCTTTTGTATATGGACATCACCTGATCCTGAATATGGGAAAGTCGCTTGATTTTCACCCTAACGGAATGATCTTTAAAGCTGTTTTTGAAGACGGCACCGAGCTTGTTCAGGATTTTTATTCTGTAGGAGGTGGTTTTATTGCAAGCCAGGAAAAAAATTCCATAGAAAAACACTGTGTCCGAACACTATATCCTTGCCATCACGGGTCGGATATTATAAAATATTGTGAAAAATTAGGGTTTAAAAGATTTTCAGACCTGATTTTGATTAATGAAGAAAGCTGGAGATCCCAGGAAGAAACCAGACAGGAAGCAATGAATATCTGGAAAAATATTAAAGAATGTATCTATAAAGGAGTCAATAAGGAAGGTATCCTTCCCGGCGGTTTAAATGTCACCAGAAGGGCTGCAGGAATCAACAGAAAGCTTTTAGGAGACAAGATCTATAAAAATATTGATGAATGGTTTAAAATGGTGGTCGATGCAGAAGAGAATTTCACGAATATCAATAAATGGATTGCGTGTTTTGCGCTGGCAGTGAATGAAGAAAACGCAAGCTTCGGAAGAATCATTACAGCACCTACCAATGGAGCCAGCGGTGTTATTCCGGCAGTTTTAATGTATTCGCAGGCATTTACCGAATTCATCAGTGAAGATGACATTGTAAGATTTCTGCTTGTAGCAGGTGAAATAGGTACGCTTTTTAAGAAAAATGCAACAATTTCAGCTGCAATGGGCGGATGCCAGGCTGAAATCGGAGTTTCATCAGCGATGGCAGCAGCAGGACTGACGGAAATATTAGGTGGAAGTATTGGCCAGGTATTGATGGCGGCTGAAATTGCCATGGAACATCACCTTGGACTTACATGCGACCCTATCAAAGGCCTTGTACAGATTCCTTGCATTGAAAGAAATACAATGGGTGCCATGAAAGCGATTACTGCAGCGAATATAGCCCTGGAAAGTGATCCTGCCAAAGCGAAAGTGACTTTGGATGAAGTAATCCAGACCATGTGGGAAACAGCTTTGTCGATGAGCGACCGTTTTAAGGAAACCTCAGAAGGAGGGCTTGCGATTGCAGTCAATGTTCCTGAATGTTAACAGAGAATCTTAAAAAAATATAAAATCCTTAGAAATTAATCTAAGGATTTTTTTATGATGTATTTTAAGCTTAATAATTTTGAAGCATTAAGAGCTATGAAGTGATTAAGAAAATGAAGATAAAATCAATTACTTTTTAACCACATGCAAGCACTGTTTAATGTTTTTTTAAGATCTTAAAAGGCTTGTTCTTATCTTAAAATACCTCTGATCCTGTTCGCATTGGTGATCAGCTCTTCAAGGTATTCATAATTTTCTTTTTCTAAAGCAGCCTTGAATTTTCTGAGCTGGGTGATGTGCTCATTCAGAACATCCAGAACATTTTCCTTATTTTGCTTAAAAATGGGAACCCACATTTCAGGATGTGATTTTGCAAGACGTACGGTACTGGAAAAACCGGAACTGGCAAGCTGGAAAATAGTTTCTTCTTCACGTTCTTTTTCCAGAACAGTATTGGCCAGAGCATAGGATGTAATGTGAGAGATATGTGAAATATAAGCAGTATGAATATCATGATCCTGTGCATTCATGTAAATCAGGTGCATATCAAGGTTTTCTGCTACTTTTTCAACCAGTTGAAGCGCGTCCGGGGCAGATTCTTCTTTATTACAAATTACTCCTGCCTTTCCTGAAAAACTCTCGGAAACTGCAGATCCGGGACCACTGTTTTCTGTACCCCACATCGGGTGGAAGGCTACAAACCTGGAACGTTTAGGATGGTCTTTGACTGCATTTACGATCCCTGCTTTGGTAGATCCGGCGTCCATCACAGTTTGTTGGTCTGATATAAGATCGAGCACGCCGGGAAGCAATTTTCGGGCGGCATCTACAGGAACGGCAACGATAATGAAATCAGCATTTCTGACTCCGTATTCCAGATCTGTACCTGCATCAATAATATTAAGTTCCAGCGCCTCCCGGATATGTTGCTGATTGTTATCGATTCCGTAGATAAAATCAGCCAGACCCTTTTTCCTTAATTTTAATGCCATTGAGCCCCCGATTAATCCTGCACCAATAATACTTATTTTCATCTTTCTAAATTTTTAAAATAAAAAACCCCGTCCGAGGACGAGGTTTTAAGTTATGTTCATAAGAATCCCTAGCCCAGATTTGAGTTCAAAATTCTATAATAATATGTTCCGTTATTGAAATTCACAAAGCGAAGGTATAAAATATTTTTCAAACTGGGGATATTTTTGGCTTAAATTATATCATCCGTCTTAATCTGCACTGTGCATGATTATTCTTTTCACATCCTTATTCTGCTGTTCCAGGCTTAGAGTCGTTACACCACCCGCAAAAAGGAGCTCAATTTCAGCTTTTACATGAGTAACGGTGTAGCTTATGGAAATAAGACCGTCTTTGTTTATTTCTTTTGTCATGTTTTCTTTCGGCAGGTCGGTTAATAACAGCTCAGCATTTTCTATGTCCTTGTCTTTTATTGTCCTTCTATAAACTTCATCAATGACAGAGTTTTTAAAGACACATTCCTGTTCAGTTTCGTATTCGATCTGTTTTTCGGTGCATTCTTTCAGTGTCGGGATTTCTTTAGCTTGAGAATCAGAGGTATTTTCTGTAGCTGCTGCCTTAGAAGGAATACTGTCTTTTTGAACGTTTACGGCTGCATTCACTGTTTTTTCTGACTCATTTTTACAGGCCGTAAAAAATAAAAGACTGAGGCAGACGAAACTTATTTTTTTCATGGAATTTTAAATTTACTTTTTAGAGTGGTTCAAAAATAATGAATATTCATATTTGAAACTGTCCCGATCTGTGATTTTAAATGTTTGTCTTTATAAGTATTGAATATCAGTTGTTTTTTGGTTACGGATTATTTTTTAATCCGTAAAATACAGTTCAATTTTAACTGCTTTTTCTGTTAGAAGGGCAGTGTAATAGCCGTCTTTTTGTACTTTTGTATGACGAGGCCTTTTTGTGAAAAAATGATTTCACTGAATCGATCCATTTTATCATTAAATCTAATAATATGAACTATCTGAAAAAAATAATATTCATAATATGCCTTGCCACAGGTATCGGTCAAGCTCAGCAAAAGAACACTGATGCGAATTATAGTTTGAGCGGTTTTATTGACCAAAAAATCCCTGTTGAACTGACCGTCAGTGTTTCAAAGAACGTTGTTTTAGGGAACATCAGATATGTAAAAACTAAAGAAAAGAAACCCATTAAAATAATAGGAACGCTGGATTCTGGAACTCATTATCATCTGGAAGAATTTGAAAAAGATGGGAATATCAGCGGAATTATTGACGCGGTCTTAAAAAATGGAAAATTAGAGGGAACCTGGTCTTCCACAAAGTCTGATGCAGTTTATCCCATGGTACTGGATGTCCAAACTAAAGTAAATCCGAAGCCGGAAATATTTTCACCTGTTCCATCTGATCATTTTGAAGGAACGTATACCTATCAATATGGAGAAGATGGGTATCAGGGAAGTATTGCTATTAAAAAGATAAAAGGTCAGATGTATTCTTATGACATTGGTTCTGTGACCAGGGCTCCGGGCAGAAATATTGCAGATGCATCGGGAGAGGTGATGATTAAAAATAATCAGTTTACCATTGAAATCAATAAATCATGTTCATTCCTGGCTACATTTTATAATGGATTTATATCAATTACACCAGTTCCGTCTGAGCAGTCGCGTGACTGTGAATTTGGGCTGAATGCAACATTAGAAGGAACTTTTCTTAAAGTGAAATAGATTCGTGAGCTAACGCAAAACAAACTTATTGAATCACTTCTGAAAAATAAAAGCCAATGGGCTGTCCTCAAAAGTTAGATATTGTTTAGTCTTTATTAGAATACGAGTGTGATCTTTGCGAGAATGGAGGCTTACTGATTATGTCTCTCTAAAGATAGTAACTCCAGTTTTTAAGTTACGTGGAGTGCGTTATCATGAAGGCTAACTAGGTTTATTACAGAACAGAATTAATATTACAGCAAAATACAATGATCATGAAGAATTGTTTTTATCCTTTACTGGTAGTAATTGCTGCCATACATTGGAGCAATATGGAAACCTTCATACCCGAAATTGGAAAGCGGAAGCTTCCTTCTTCGTTACAGGTCGTACCATCTGATACGATAAAGATCAAAGAATCTTTCAGGGAAAATGATATTGTCGTCAACGAATATTTAGCTGACAGGCTGAAACCAATCCGTGCCAATTTTAAAAGGATCAATTCTATTACAAAATGGAGTTCCATTACAAGGAAAGACATAGAAGGAGAATCCACAGAAGGCGGGGAAGCTGTATTTTATGAGCAGAAGGGGCGTTTGGAAAAGATAACGGCAAGACTTTACGGTGAAATGGGGCAGGTACTTACCGAATATTATCTTCTTAATGGAAATCTATCATTTGTTTTTGAGAAAATATATACCTACAACCGGCCGCTGTTCTATGATGTAAAGGCTATGAAAGAAAATAATGATACCGAAGCTTTTGATTTTAAAAAATCAGAGATTGAGGAAAGCAGAAATTATTTTGAAAAACAAAACCTGGTTCATATAACCAATAGTGTGGATTGTGGTGCACCTTTCAGCAGTGATTATATTGCAGGAGAGCAGAAAAGAATTTACGAGGCATTTCAAAAACTTCTACAACTCAGAAAGGAAAAATAATGTAACAATATAGCAGTTTAACAATGTACCAGTTTACCAGCCATTTAATCAAACCGGATACTTCCTATCTATTATAATACCCTGGTATTATAATATTGCTATATTGCTACATTAATTTTATGGGTTTGAGATAATCAGTGTCGAAGGAATATCAGACAGCCAAAGGCTCTTACTGTCGATCAGGTTTTTCCAGCTTTTGCTGCTGACCAGCATCAGATCCTGTGAGTTCAGGAATTCTTTCTCGATCTTTTTCTCGTTATATAAAGTGATGTGATTCGGGGCTACCTGCTCAATGCTTCTGATCAGTTCTTTCACCTCGATATTGTTGCGGATTTGTCCGGCAGCATCCAGGATAATGATTTGCGAATTGTTATTGTTGATCAGTCTTTTTGCATATTCCAACAGATAAAAATCGCTCAGATTAAAAATAGGTACGAACACTTTGTCCGCTGATTTAAAATCTTTCTCTACCAGAATTCCTACAGGAATATGGGTTTTGTCCAGGATCTGAAGTGTAAAATCGTCAAAAGGGGAGTTGTTGAAAATATTTCCTTTTCCTTTTACTGTATTCAGAAGCTTTTCAGGATTGATGATCTTCGTTGTGAAGCCAAGCAGCCTTCCCAGCAGGCTTCCTTCGTACATAGATTTTCCGAGCATGATCAGAAGAAGGTCATAATTTCCTTTGTTTGAAATACCTGCAAGGTCGTTTTGAATATCTGTGGAAGCTTTGAAGAGGGTTGTAACTTCCAGTTTCAGGTCGTGTGATGTTTCAATAACGTTTTTAAACTGGGCATCTTCATATTCATTGATATCATAAGCATGCATTTCATCTACCGGAGCAATATTCATAGCAGTAATGCTTTTATTGCCGTTCATTTTATTGGTGAAATCATGGGCAAGCTTCAGCAGCGTGCTTCCGGATTCAGGTTTATCAAAAGAGAGCAGGACACGGTATTTTGAGTCATTATTGTCGTGAATCTCTTCATCGGAGCTTTTTTTAGATTTAAAAATAAAATTAATAAAGTCCAAAGCAGGTCCTGTCATAAAAGTGGTAAATAAAGCCATAATCACCAGCATTGCAAAGATCTCCGGGCTTAAAACTCCAAGGTCATATCCGATATTCAGGACAATAAGCTCCATAAGTCCGCGTGTATTCATAAGAGCGCCAATCGTTAAACTTTCCTTCCAGTTGATGCCGACGAACCGCGCTGTGAGGGCACTTCCAATAAACTTTCCGGTAACAGCCGTTAAGATGATGAATCCTGCTGTCATCCACAAATGGCCGTCATTCAATAGTCCGATCTGTGTACGGAGACCCGTAAATACGAAGAATAGCGGAAGAAGAAGTACCAGAGCCACATCTTCTACCTTATCGATGAAAAGCGTACGGAATTTGGCATTTTCCGGCATGATAGCACCTGCCATAAATGCTCCGAATAAAGCATGAATACCAATAACTTCAGTAGCATACGCAGAAAGGATAAGAGTCAGGAAGAAAATAGCGACCATAGGTTTGCTGATGGTATTTTTTCCCGCCTGTAAATCTCCGATCCTTTTCAGAAACGGCCTTACGATTTTGATCATAAAAAATACATAGGCAATAGCCATAATGATCACATAGATGGAGCTGGTGAAAGATCCGGCCTTTACAATGGCAATCACTGCCGCAAGGATACACCATGCCGTAATATCATCTGCTGCTGCACATGTAATAACAATAGTTCCGAGTTTGGTTTTCTGAAGATTTCTCTCCTGAACAATTCTGGCGAGTACCGGGAATGCCGTAATACTCATTGAAATGGCAATAAACAGGGCAAATGATGTAAACTGAATACCTTCCGGTGCAAATTCCTGATATACAAAATAAGAAAGCCCTATACCCAATGCAAAAGGAATGATGATACTGGCATGGCTGATGACTACCGCATCATGTGCTTTTTTTCTTAAAACACTGAGATCCAGCTCCATTCCTACAATGTACATAAACAGGATAAGGCCTATCTGGCTCAAAAACTGTAAGTTGCCTAAAGATTCTTTCGGGAAAAGAAAAGCAGAGAACTCAGGAAAGTACATCCCGAGTAGTGAAGGGCCTAAGACAATCCCTGCGATCATTTCGCCAATTACCGTAGGCTGCTTGATTTTCATACAGATCCATCCAAAAAGTCTTGCAACAAGAATAATGGTAACAATCTGCGCCAGAAGAAGGGCCAGCGGATGATGAAGATTCGCTTTAAAAGATTCCTGGAAGTTTTCCCATGTAGAACCTGTGTTGGTTTTAGTAACTATATTTTCCTTGATCTCCAATGTCTGTCCCTCTATGATGAAGAAGTACATCAGGCAGGAAAAAAAGGCGATGGTTGCTATGTAAAAAATTAAATTTCTGTATTTTCCCCAATTCATGATCCTAATATTTTAATGCAAAGTTGATAAGAATATATTGATGTTAAATACTATTCTTTTTAAAATGTAATAAATGTTCTAAAAAATGTAATAAAAATGATATAAGGTTGAAAGACGGAAGAGGAGGTTGGAAGTTATTGTGGACACTTTTTTAATTTCTACTTTTAAAATTTGATTCTTTATTCGTATAAAGCAGGTCTGGAAATCAATAAAAACAGTGTTTTAGTGATGTTTCAAATCTCAATAACTTCCCTCTTCCTGACTTTAATAAAATCTATCTGAAAGAATACCCCAATCCGATTCCTACTTTCCAGGCTCCGTTTTCTGCAGCGGTTTTTGTATTGTAATAGACAGGTATCTGAAGTGCGATTTTTTTATAAACTGCAGTAAGCCCGGCTCCCAGGTTTGGAGTAACAGGACTGTTTCTGGTGCCTGAAGAACGATCCTCTTTGATCCTGAGCGAAGGAAGCATCCCGGCGATTAGTTTAAGGCCTTTATGAGTAAAGCTTATATTCGGACCAGTAAAATTGATAAAAGCCCCATGATCTACATATCCGGCCGCTACAATTCCATCGAAAAAGGAGGCCTTAACCTTTGAGCCTGTTTCCTGTGAAAAGCAAAGTCCGGATATGAGAATTCCTGCTGCATACATAACGTTTTTCATTATAAATCATTTAATCAGCAGCAAAAATACGCTGTAAAGGCAATGTAAAAGGGTAGGATGTAATGAAACTGCCACATTTTGCAGTAAAACCGTAAAGGTCTGAAAGATCTACTTTCCGAATAGTTCCATTAATGAATGCTTGTAAGCCTCTCCGATCTGAAGCTTAAGGAAATTATCTCCTTCCAACTGAATTGTCGTGATAATTTCATTGGTGGAAAATACTTTGATGGAAGAAAGAGCGATAATCTCCTTTTTATTCACCTGTGCGAAATCCTTTGAGGGAAGCATTTCCAGAAGGTTTTTAAAATTAAGGTTTTTCAGAACAATGGTAGTTCCGTCATTCAGCATAATATCCTTGTCGCGGCTGTCGATCTCTGATGTTTTAATATAAGCGATCTGGTCAGTAAAAATCACAGTCCGGCCGATATTGGTGTTCCATTCGATCATGTGCTTTTTATGAGGAATAGCTACCAGTTCTTTTGCTTTTTCAAAGGCCTGGATCAGCCTTTCTTTTTTGATGGGTTTTCGGACATAATCTACTACATTCAGATCAAAAGCTTCTGCTGCATATTCTTTGTAAGCGGTAGTGAAAATAATTTTTTTGGAACCGGAAATAAGTTCTGCTACCTGAAGTCCTGTCATTCCCGGCATTTCAATATCAAGGATGCAGAGATTACAGTCGATGTTATCTATTTCGTTCAGAAAAATCTTAGGATCATTAAAAGCTTTTACCACTTCTACATTTTCGATCTGTTCGCATAGAAGTTTTAAATAGCTGATTGCTAATAATTCATCATCGAGAATAACGCATTTTATCATAGAATTCTCCTAAATTGATTTTTAATTCTGCCGTGAAGATACCGTTTTTTGAACTTCTTTCCAGCTGGTAGCTATTACTGTAGATCATTTTAAGCCGCTGGTCCAGAGACTGACTTCCGAAACCACTGTTTTCCTTTTCAAGAACATTCTTCAATGAAGCTTTATTGCTTACTTTCATGGTGAAAATCCTGTTTTCAAGTTCCAGATGGATCGAAATAAAAGAATCCTGAGCCAGAAAGTCAGTATGTTTAAACGCATTTTCAATAAGATCAACCGAGATCAGTGGGGCAAAGACTTTTTCTTCATATACCGCATCAGATTTATTGATCTTCGACCTGATTCTGAAATCAAAAAGAGGGTTGATCTTTATTTTATTGATCTCAATAAGACTTAAGGCGAAGTTTAATTCTTCTTTCGGGCTGACAAATTTATTGTTGCTTTCGTACAGGATGTAATCCAGGACATTCGCAAGTTTGTCCAGTGACATATAGGTCTGGTAGGCATGCGACTGTACGGAATTAAGAATGTTTTTGAAAAGATGGGGGTTCAGTTTTGTACCAATATGTTCCAGCTGAACTTCATTCAGTTTCTGCTCAATGATCTTATTGGTTTCAGAAAGTCTGGTATTTTTCTGTCTGATCCTGCTGTTCTGGCTGAAAAGATAAATGCTCACGGTAAGCAGAAAGAAAATAGCAAAAACTCCAATGAATATCAGATAATCGTGGATCATGTAGTAATTGCCTTCCATAAAAATAGCTTTAATGATCTTTATACAAATTTAGTAAAAGATCTTCAGGATCATTTGAGTTTTTTCAGACTGTTTATATTAACCGTTTCCTCACACTTTTCAAAGGTAATCTCATAAGAAGGGTTCTTCTCAGGATAGGTCAAAACATAATCAGGACAAGGTTTTTTCTGTGCGTGACTTCTGTCGAAATCTACTTTTCCTTTGGTGATGATACTGTCTTTTATAAATTTTTCATCAATTTTATAAGTACCCATCCCGTTTTTAACGTCTTCGGAATACTTGAATTCTTTGGACAGCGTTTCTGCAATTACACGGCTGTTGGGAAGATACCCACTGCAGCTCGCCCCTTTTTTGTTTAGAATAAAAAATACAAGAATCAGCCCCGGAATAAGGCCTATTAAAAAGAATTTAACTTTTTTCATTAGAAAATTAAAAGATTGATATCATGGTAAGTAAGTCCGAAACGGTCGCAGATCACTTTTTTAGTATGCCTTCCTTTGTACATGTATAAGCTCTGCTTCATTTCATTTTTACGGATCAGCATATTTTCGAAACCGCCTTCTTCATCATAATTCAGGATATAGGAAAGGAAGAAATTGGATATTGCCTTGGTCGTTGTTCTTGGCATTCTGGACGTAAGGTTCGGAAGTCCGCAGTGGATTACGCCGTGTTTGATAACATAAGGATTATCCATGGTCGTAAGCTCAGAAGTTTCAATCACCTTTCCGTTATCGATGGTAATGTCAATAATGACACTTCCTTTTTTCATTTTTGCGACCATTTCCTCTGTAACGATCGGGGTCATATTCAGTCTTGGAAGAGCACCGATAACCACATCAGCACGTCTTAAAGCTTTGCTCAATTCTTTCGGATCAATAATGGAAGTCGGAACACGGCTGTCTACTAAAGTATGAAGTCTTCTCAACTTTGAAAGTGAATTATCAAAAACCCTTACACTGGCTCCAAGCCCGATGGCAGCTTTAGTGGCAAATTCGCCTACGATACCGGCTCCTAAAATAACAACTTCTGCAGGTCTTACTCCTGTGATACCGCCCAACATTAAGCCGTTCGACAAAGCAAGAAGTTCTGATGCGTATAAAACAGAAACTGTTCCTGCAATTTCACCGATCAGTCTTACCAAAGCAAGCTGCTTATACTCATCTACAATAAATTCAAAAGCAATGGCATTGATCTTTCTCTCTGCAAGTTTTAAGAAATAATCTTTGTCTCTCAGGTTGATCTGAAGAGCTGAAACCAAATACGTATTGGGCTTCATATAGTCTATTTCTTCTTCTGTAGGAGGATTGATCTTTAAGATAAGATCCTGTCCGAAAGCCTCTTTGGGATCATTGGTGATCTTTGCCCCGGATTCAGAATACTGAAGATCTGTAAAAAAAGAACCTTCGCCGGCACCCGCTTCTATAATAAGCTCGTGGCCGTGTTCTACCAATACCTGTACCGCATCCGGAGTAATGCATGTTCTCCTTTCATTAAGACAGGTCTCCTTAGGAATTCCAATGCTGAACTGTTTTCCTTTCTTTATAACCTCCAACTTTTCTTCCTTCGGCATCAATTCTTCTTCAGTGAAAGGAGTAAAAATGTTTGTAGTACTCATCCTTAAATTAAATTACGTCTTACAGATTATTATTTTACCATTGAATTAGGAAGCAAAGATACATAATATTTACTCGAATGAGACTTCTCTTTCATCCCCGATATTCACGATGCTCATTGTGTGGTAGTTAAGCCCATAGAGCTCTTCTTCATACACTTCCGGCCATTCTATGATGCATAAAAAAGCATTATCCAGGTATTCTTCGATGCCAATGTCATACACTTCTTCAATGTTCTTTAAGCGGTAAAGATCAAAATGATAAACCTTTCCTTTTGGAGTGTTATATTCGTTGACAATGGAGTAGGTAGGAGAGTTGACTTCATCATTGCTTTTCAGTTTTTTAAGAAGAAATTGCGTGAATGTCGTTTTGCCCGCCCCCAGATTCCCTTTTAAAAGGAGAATGTTATGCTTTAATTGTGGAATGATCTGTTCAACGATCTGTTCCCATTCATTATAAAAGTTTACTTTCATGGAGCAAATTTACTTCTAAATTATTATTTTTTTCTGTAGCCCGTCGCAAAAAAAACGGCTTTATTTTCTAATGACAAGTTTTATATCAGGAAATCAAAGCTTATCATGCGTTACAATATTAAGTGAATGAAATGATACAAGAAAGTATAAAATTCATAAAGTGCTTATTCTTATTTTATTTTCTTTTTTAATCCCCGGATATTTTCTGTTAATTTTTGTTAACGGATTAATTTGGATGTATTTTATTTATTGTATGTATTTGATTATCAATAACTTTAATTATGTGTTGCATGATTATTTTTGTGAAATATTAATGATTTTCACAGTGGAGTGTATTAATTTTATGCCTGATAACAATTTAAACTTTTGCGTTATGAAAAAATTTCTGTTTTTATGCTTACTCATTATTTCGGGTAAGTTCTTTACACAACAGCTTCCGTATGCCACTTTACCGGAGCCTCATTTATTATCTCTGAACTATCTTAACAGTCTTGTGGGGAATAATATTTTATATGGAACTACGCCTCCTAACTACAATGGTAAGACCATACTTTTTACCCATGGTTTTATAGGATCAACAGAATCTCTGCTTATCGGTAACTCGATGTATAAGGAGGCTTATACTGCAGGTTATAAAACTGCTTTTGTAGCTACCAGCAGACTTAAAGGGGATTGGGAAAATGGTGAAATTCTATCTCGTGCCATTGATCAGGTAGGGATTTATTTAAATGCAAATACTATGACCATCATAGCCCACAGTAATGGAGGAAAAGCGGCAGATGTTGCCTTACTGGAATATCAGAAAATTAATAAAATAGATAAGGTAATTACCTTGGGAACACCTCACTGGGGAACCCAAATTGCAGATTTTGCTAATTATCCGGGATTAGAATGGATAACAGGTGCACTAGGATTAGGTACAGGATCTCAATTATCCACTACCTATTACTGTGAGACCTATTTCAGACCTTATATGGACAATAATCCGCTTAACCAGCCTCAGAAGTTCTATAGCTTAGGTGCATGGGGATTCAGCAGACTGTTAGGATTGTTGTCTCCAGTAATTATTCCGGCCGGTACTACGATTGCTGCTTTAGGAGGCGGAAAGAATGACGGAGTGACTCCGTTCTACAGTTCTACAAGACCAGGAGCAAAGCAACTAATGACAGACAGTGATCCCAGAGGATATATTAACCATGTAGATATCATGGAAGGTATTTACGTTTGGGATGAAGCGATCAAGCCTGTATTAGACGGACAGGTTGTTAACACGGGAGTTTCTGGCAGAACAACGCAGTCTGAAAATAAGGAACTTAAAGCTGTCAGCAATTATCAGCTGGTTTCAAGCGAAGAACCGGAGAGTTTACAGCTAAGCAAGGATGCAAAAAATATTCAGTTTGAAATTATTACAAAGAATTCAAATGCCTCCGTAGATATCACAGACCCAATGACAGGAAAGGCGTTTAGACAGATCAGACCAGAAATAAAAGATAACAGGAATGCAGAAAATCATTTACTGTCATCCAATTATATCTTGGAAAACAGACCAATTAAGCTTAACAGCAATTCTGAATTTATTGCAGTAGTGCAAGATGGAATAGATAATCCGATGGAATATAAAGTAGTCAAAGAAAACGGAAAAACCTATCTGGAAATATCTTTTCCTAAGCTTACTTCAGATGATCTTAATAAAGTGGTTCTAAAAAGTTCAGCCTACAGAGTATCAGGTCTAAAAGGAGAGGAAGCAAAAGAAAAATCTGTAAATGTAAAATTCAATCTTCAGGATAACAGATTTTTGGCAGATGTGAGCAATGAGGAATCAGGCGTTTATTCTATCAAATTAAATGCTCAAATAGGGAATGGTATAAAAAGAACATTATTGAGTGGTTTTGTTGTATCAACTGTGGGAAATGATGTTAATAATACCGTTGAATCTGTTAAAAAAGATCTTGTGTTTGCTCTTGATGGAAATCCCGTTACGGAAAATTCTAAACTTGTAAGCAAAGCGGAGCTTAAAGGAGATGTATCAGTAAAAGTCTATAACTATACATCAAAATTGATGAGCAAGAATATTGTAAAAGCAAAAGGAGAGAAAAGCCTTGAGTTTGGCAGATATACTAAAGGCTTAGGAAAAGGAAACTATGTAGTTATAATAGAATATAATAATACAAAAGAGAGTATAAAATTCATAAAGGATTAATTTTTTATTAATGGATTCGTTTGTAAGTATTTTGTTGAATGTATGTATCTGATTTTCAATATGTTTATTTATGTTTAATATAGCGATTTATAGAAAGAATTGATAAATTTCACAGTTTAGTGTATTAATTTTATAACCGATAACAATTTAAAGCAATTACGTTATGAAAAAAATTTTGTTCTTGTGCTTACTTATTATTTCAGGTAAGCTTTTTACCCAGCAGCTTCCGTATGCCACTTTGCCGGAGCCTCATTCATTATCCCTGAACTATCTTAACAGTCTTTTGGGAAATAACATCTTATATGGGACCACGCCTCCTAATTATAATGGGAAAACCATTTTATTTACTCACGGTTTTGTTACTTCAACAGAAATTATGCTTATTGGGAATTCTCTGTATAAGGATGCTTATGAAGCCGGATATAAAACTGCTTTTGTAGCTACCAGTAGGCTTAAGGGAGATTGGGAAAACGGTGAAATTTTATCTCGCTCTATCGATCAGGTAGGGACATATTGTGGAACAGATGTGGTTACTCTCATTACCCATAGTAATGGAGGAAAGGCTGCAGATGTTGCATTATTGGAATATCAAAAAATTGATAAAGTAGATAAGGTGATTACTTTGGGAACACCTCACTGGGGAACCCAGCTTGCAGATTTTGCCAACTATCCGGGATTAGAATGGATAACAGGTGCACTAGGACTAGGTACAGGATCTCAATTATCCACTACCTATTACTGCGAAACCTATTTCAGACCCTATATGGACAGTCATCCCCTTAACCAGCCTCAGAAGTTCTATAGCTTAGGTGCCTGGGGATACAGTAGACCGTTAGGGTACCTTTCTGCATTGCTTATTCCATCGGGTGCTGGAATTTCTTTGTTGGGAGGTGGAAAGAATGATGGGGTGACTCCATTCTACAGTTCTACAAGACCAGGAGCAAAGCAGCTAATGGCAGACAATGATCCCAGAGGATATATCAATCACGCAGACATAGTTTTAGGGCAAAATGTTTGGAATCAGGCCATCAAACCTGTATTAGACGGACAGGTTGTTAACACGGGAGTTTCTGGCAGAACAGGGCAGCCTGAAAATAAGGAACTTAAAGCTGTCAGCAATTATCAGCTGGTTTCAAGTGAAGAACCGGAGAGTTTACAGCTAAGTAAGGATGCAAAAAATATTCAGTTTGAAATTATTACAAAGAATTCAAACGCCTCCGTAGATATCACAGACCCAATGACAGGAAAGGCGTTTAGACAGATCAGACCAGAAACAAAAGATAACAGGAATGCAGAAAATCATTTACTGTCATCCAATTATACTTTGGAAAACAGACCAATTAAGCTTAACAGCAATTCTGAATTTATTGCAGTAGTGCAAGATGGAATAGATAATCCGATGGAATATAAAGTAGTCAAAGAAAACGGAAAAACCTATCTGGAAATATCTTTTCCTAAGCTTACTTCAGATGATCTTAATAAAGTGGTTCTAAAAAGTTCAGCCTACAGAGTATCAGGTCTAAAAGGAGAGGAAGCAAAAGAAAAATCTGTAAATGTAAAATTCAATCTTCAGGATAACAGATTTTTGGCAGATGTGAGCAATGAGGAATCAGGCGTTTATTCTATCAAATTAAATGCTCAAATAGGGAATGGTATAAAGAGAACATTATTGAGTGGTTTTGTTGTATCAACTGTGGGAAATGATGTTAATAAGACTGTTGAATCTGTTAAAAAAGATCTTGTGTTTTCTCTTGATGGAAATCCCGTTATAGAAAGCTCTAAACTTGTAAGCGGAACCGAGCTAAGAGGAAATGTATCGGTTAAGATCTATAACTATGCATCAAAATTGATGAATGAATATACGGTAAAGGCAAAAGGTGAAAGGAATATAGAACTGGGCAAGTATACTAAAGGCTTAGGAAAAGGAAACTATGTGGTTATAGTGGATTATAACAATACAAAAGAAAGTATAAAATTCATAAAGGATTAATTTTTTTGTGTAATGTGTTTTTTTCAGGTCGGGAAGATTCCCGGCCTTTTTTATTGAAGAATATCACAGGAATTCTGAGGTATTGTGAAATATTATACACTAAAAAATTTTTATAGAATCTCTTTTTTGTTAAAGGAAAAGAAATATCTTATTTTTACACTATGATTTCCAAGCAGACCATAGATAAAATTTTCTCAACGATACGGGTAGAAGAAATAGTGGGAGAGTACGTTCAGCTGAAAAGAGCGGGGTCTAATTTCAAAGGGCTCAGTCCTTTTCATGAGGAAAAGTCTCCGAGTTTTGTTGTTTCACCAAGTAAGCAGATCTGGAAAGATTTCTCAACAGGAAAAGGGGGAACGGCCATTTCTTTCCTGATGGAGATCGAAAATTTTACTTATCCTGAAGCTCTTCGGCATGCTGCCAAAAAATATGGAATTGAGATTGAAGAAGATCAGCGTGAATTTTCTGAAGAGGCAAAACATGCCCAGACAGAGAAAGATCAGCTGTATAAAATTCATGAGGTTGCCAACTCTTATTATCAGGATATTCTCTGGGATTCGGAAGAAGGAAAAAGCATTGGTCTGGCTTACTTCAGGGAACGTGAGCTGAAAGATGATATCATAAAGAAATTCCAGCTCGGATATTCACCGGAAAAGAAAAATGCCTTTACAGTTTATGCTGAAGAAAAAGGTTATACAAAGGAAATCCTTGAGAAATCAGGGCTTTCCATATTTCCTGAAAATACACCTTCCGGGATCGACCGTTTCCGGGAAAGGGTTATTTTCCCGATTCACAGTTTTTCGGGCAGGGTTTTAGGTTTCGGAGCCAGAATTCTTAAAAATAATGTTAAGACTGCCAAATATCTGAACTCTCCGGAAACGGAAATTTATCATAAATCCAATGTACTTTATGGCTTAAATCAAAGTAAACAGGCTATTTCACGAAAAAATGTCTGTCTTCTTGTGGAAGGTTATATGGATGTGATCGCCCTTCATATGGCGGGAATAGAGAATGTAGTGGCGAGCTCCGGAACGTCTCTGACAACGGAGCAGATCAAGCTCATCAAAAGGCTTACAGAGAATGTAACAATTCTTTTTGACGGTGACAATGCGGGAATCAAAGCCAGTTTCAGAAGTATCGACATGCTTCTGACCGAAGGGATGAACATCCGTGTCCTGCTGTTTCCGGATGGTGATGACCCGGATTCTTTTTCCAGAAAACATCCGCAGGAATATGTTGAAAAATTCATCGAAAATGAAGCTAAGGATTTTATTGATTTTAAGGCTGAAATCCTTTTAAAGGAAGTCGGAAATGACCCGATTAAAAAAGCTGAAGCCATCAGGGATATCGTAAAATCTGTAGGTTTCGTTCAGAATGCTTTAAAAAGAGAAGTTTATCTGAAGGAGGTTTCCAATAAATTCGGACTTTCGGAACAGAGTCTTTTCAATGAGCTGGATATCCAGAAACAGATTACCCAGAATCAGCATCAGCATGTTCAGCAACAGAAAGAAAAGGTTCAGCCAAAACTGGAGATTGTGCCTTTGGATGAGGAAAAAGAAGATCCTTATCTGTATGACGTTCTGTTTATGGAAAGCAAACTTGTAGACCATATGCTGATGTTCGGAGATATTGTTCTGAAAAGGACCAATGAAAAAAATGAGGAATACCAGATCACGGTTATTGAAGAAATCCTGATGCATTTTGAAGAAGAGCAGTACCGTTTTTTGGTAAAAGGCAATGAAATTATTATTGATCAGGTAAAGGAAGGTATTCAGAAAGATGAGCTGAGAAGTGGGAATTTTTTTGTGACATTTATGGATGAAGAGATCACCACCAAAGTAGTGGATGCGCTGATGCCTCCTGATGAATTAGAGAATTGGGGCTCCAGAAATATTTATCCTCCCAATTACGGCGACAAAATAGCAGAACAGGTGCAAGGTGATGTTTTGCTGCACAAATACAGGTATATAGATTTCCTGATTAAAGAAACAGCAAAGCAGCTGGATGAATACAGGGGCACCGATGAGACAAAATATTATGAACTGATCAAGAAGATCACCCTGCTGAAACAGGCTTCTATCAGACTGAGCAATATTATTGAATATTCACCGATCAAAGGAATCTATATTGATAGGAAAAGATAAATGTACAGACATGCTGATGATCAGATAGGTATTCTATGACAAAAAGTCCTATAAAATTTTAGGAATAAAAGTTGTATTTTAAACTTCGAAAAAAATATTTAATAATACATAATAGAAATATGGACATTAAAAAAGAATTCAGAGATTTCTCTGTAAAACATTTAGGAAACAACGGTCTGGTTACCGATCAGTATATGGGGATGTACGGCCCAACAAACCTTACGCCGTATATCATGGAAGAAAGAAGGTTAAACGTTGCACAGATGGACGTATTTTCACGTCTGATGATGGACAGAATTATCTTCTTAGGAACCGGAATTGATGATCAGGTAGCCAACATCGTAACCGCACAGCTTTTATTCTTAGAAAGTGCAGATCCATCGAAAGATATCCAGATCTACATCAATTCTCCGGGTGGAAGCGTTTATGCAGGCTTAGGAATTTATGACACCATGCAGATCATCAAGCCGGATGTGGCTACAATCTGTACAGGAATGGCAGCTTCAATGGGAGCAGTTTTACTTGTGGCAGGAGAAAAAGGAAAACGTTCTGCACTTAAGCATTCAAGAGTAATGATTCACCAGCCTTCAGGAGGTGCTCAGGGAGTAGCTTCAGATATGGAGATCAACCTTAGAGAGATGCTGAAACTAAAGCAGGAGCTTTACGAAATCATCGGTCACCATTCAGGACAAACCTACGAATGGGTAGAGAAGTCTTCTGACAGGGATTACTGGATGACTTCTGAAGAAGCGAAAGGCTACGGAATGGTAGACGAAGTTTTACAGAGATCTACAGAGAAAAAATAATTTCCTTTTCCTGGAAATTGAAAAACGCACCGATTCGGTGCGTTTTTTTGTTTACCACAAAAGAGACAAAAGTTTTTAAACAATTTAGTTATTTGTAAGTTTAAAAGCTTTGAAAAAGAAAATCACTTAAGTCTTCTAAAAATCTTTTTAATATTGACGAAAATTCGTCGGATCACATTCCCCTCCAGTGGAGGGGTGGCAAAAATTCAGAGAATTTTTGACGGGGTGGTTAAAAGCGATTAACAAAGTATACATCTAAAGATCTTATTGTTAAAATACAATTATTATTAAATTCAAGATCAGTTTATAATCAATGTATATTTTCGCGGCATAAAAGTAATTATGAAAAAACTGCTGTTATCCGCTATCGCATTCGCAACGCTTGCATCATGTAAAGATGATGACCCGGTGAATAATCAGGATATCAATTATACCAAACTCCCTCAGGAATTTCCTTTCTCCAAATTAGCAACTGTCAATGGTGTAGATGTTATTCATGGTGGCTTTGGTTCCGGTGCCGCTGCACATCCGACCAGGAAAGGAGAGTTTTATGTGATCACCGATCGTGGCCCGAATACAGATTATCTGAACGGGAAAAAATTTCTGGTTCCAGATTTTACCCCTACCATTATGCACTTTAAAATTAATGCAGATGGAAATATCGAGGTCATTAAATATATTAAGCTGAAAAACCCTTCCGGCCAGCCGATTACAGGCTTACCAAATCCGGCAGGAATGGGTAGTACCGGAGAAACAGCATATGACTCATCAGGGAATGTTTTAGGAACAGATAATTACGGACTGGACAGTGAAAGTATTGTGGCAGCAGCCGACGGAACATTCTGGGTCTCTGATGAATATGGACCCCATATCGTTCATTACAGTGCAGAAGGAGTTGAACTGGAAAGAATAAGTCCGATAGGTGTTAATACAGGACCACGAAAACTCCCTGCCGTTTTAGCCAAAAGAAGAGCCAACAGAGGTATGGAAGGCTTATGCATCACTCCGGACGGAAAAACGCTGGTAGGAACAATACAGTCTACCATGTATGTCCCGACCAAAGCTCTCGCAACCAATACAACTTTAACGAGAATTGTAACGTTCGATATTGCGACAGGACAGACAAAACAATACCTGTATAAGCAGAATGGCAGTGGATCAGACTCGGTATGTGATATTACAGCCATCAGCAGCACAGAATTCCTGGTGATCGAAAGAGACGGGAATTACGGTTCGCAGGGTGGAACGAAAAAAGTATACAGGATTAATATAGCCGGTGCTTCAGATGTAAACGGAACCGATATTACAGCCGTTGACGGAATGAAGATTAACAATAAAACTTTAGAACAGTCTACCTGGGATGAAATTACCAATGCCGGGCTAAAGCCGGTATCCAAAGTTTTAGCCGTAGATCTGGTAGCAAAATTAGGATATGAGCATGATAAATTTGAAGGAATAGTTTATTTGGGAAACAATAAACTGGCCGTCTTCAATGATGATGATTTTGGAGTTTTAGATGACGGAAACGGAAACCCGAAAGCTAAAATTCTGCCTAAAACAGGGAAAGTAGACAAAGGAACAATGTATGTAGTCGATATTCAATAATTAGATTTTTTTAAGAAAGCGGCGGCATCGAAGATGCCGCCGTTTTTGATTGTATAAGGTTTATAAAACATTCAATAGGAATGGGCTAAAGCCCATTTAATGAAATTTATAATCCCATCGGCTTCAGCCGAAGCTTATGAGTTAAACCCCTCAATAATTTTAGAAAAATCCTCCAGTTTTAAAGCCGCACCTCCGATTAGTCCCCCGTCAATATCAGGCTGAGAGAAAATCTCTTTTGCATTATCCGGTTTTACAGAACCTCCGTAAAGAATAGACACCTCGTCAGCAACTTCCTGCCCGTATTTTGCAGCAATAATGTTTCTGATATGTGCGTGGATTTCCTGAGCCTGCTCCGGAGAAGCGGTTTCTCCTGTTCCGATCGCCCAAACCGGTTCGTAAGCGATTACCACTTTTTTAATCTCTTCAGCAGAAAGCGTGAAAAGGGCAACTTCCGTCTGGTTTTTCACCACTTCGAAATGCTGTCCCGCTTTTCTCTGTTCAAGGGTTTCACCGTTGCAGTATACAGGGATCAGGCCTTTATCTAGCGCTAATTTAATCTTTCTGTTGCAGTGAGAATCTGTTTCACCGTGGTATTGTCTTCTTTCAGAGTGCCCGATCAGTGAACCTGTCACATCGATAGATTCAAGCATATCTGCAGAAAGTTCACCGGTATAAGCACCGCTTTCATGCTCACTCATGTCCTGAGAGAATACACCGATCTCATCCTTCTCGAAGATATCTTTAGCCATCATCAGATATAAAGACGGTGGCGCGATCCATACTTCGCAGTTGGTAGTGTTGTTATTTTTATAGCTCAGTAATTGAATCATTAACTGTTGTGCGTCAATGACATTTTTATTCATTTTCCAGTTTCCTGCAACTATTTTTCTTCTCATAGTTTAATATTTAGAACTTCATTATAATTTATTAAGTTAATTTTCTTCAACGTTTCAAAAGTATCTACATAAAAGATTTTGTAAGATGTTAATTTTAATAATTGTTTTATGTCAAGTTTTTGTCCAATAATTTGGTACAGATCGTTTATTTTTAAATCACCCCTCCTCTTTTTAGGTAATTCTAAATTCACAATGTTTAGAGCATCAATTATTTTTCTTTTAGGATCAGTAAATGTTTCAGGATTTCCAGAAAGACTTAATTGGCTTTTGGATTTAGTAGTTTTGATTTCATCTCTAAATAACTCAAAATCTGCGAGCATCCATGCTTCAGTCATATGTATAGGTATAACTTCTACAAAATTAAAGGTTTTGAGATTTTCAGTTTTACTTAATGCATTTCGTAATGGATTAAATTTAGATTCAATAGTTTTGTTTGAATCAATCTCATCAGCGTCAGCATGTATAAATAAAATATCTGAAGAATTTTCAATAAAACAATTATTAAATACATTAAGCATCTGCTGAACAAAGCTATCTCCTTCTTTTTTATAAGATTTTAAAATAATTTCAATATCCCTGTTTCCATATAGAAATAGAATATCAGAAATTGTCCTTTCAAATATTTTAGAAAGAAACCTAATATCTGTTGAACCTTCAGTGGTGTAAGCTAAAAATAGTTGATAACTCATTCTGTAATATCAAATTTCCCTTCGTTTAAATATACTTGTACATCGGCTAGGCTTATTGTTTCCTTGAATAACTTTAACTGTTGTGATTTTTCAGCTAGAAGTATTTTAGTTGCCTCTATTCTAAACTTTTTATCAGCAACGTTAATAATCATCATCCGCATCTCACTGAACCATAAAATTTTTAGATTATCACTTTTAAAATTCTTCATTAGATTACCAATTAATACAGGAGAATGAGTATTAACAATAACTTGTCTTAAAGAGGCATTTTCATCAGAAAAGTCAGATGAGAGATTTACCAATAAATCAAGCATTGTTGAAACTCGAGATGGGTTTACTCCATTTTCTGGCTCTTCAAAACATAATAACCCTGAGAATTGATCATCATATTCCAAAATACATAGTGTTAGTATTCTTAAAGTTCCTTCAGATAAGACTCTAGAAGTATATTCTTTTTTATCGACGTCGATTAATTTTATAATATATTGTCTGTTTTCTTTATCGTCAAAGGCTTTGACTTCTATAAAATTTGGTAAAAACTGATTCAATTTTCTAGAAATTTCACCCAAAGCAAAAGGATTACTTTGTGAAATCCGATAAAGAGCTGCGGCTAAGTTTTTACCTGTTTGTGAAATTTCATCTTCACCATTATTTTTGTTTGTAGGCTCTCTTAAATCATCTGGGTTTAGTTGCAAAAACTTCCAGGATTTCATTTCTTCTTTAGCTGCTAAAACGTGGGGGAAATCAATACTGTCAAAACTGCTTAATACTGTTCTATTTGCACTATTTAGAGGGAATCTTCTTTTATTTCCACCTTTCAAATCTTGTGGAACTATTACAGTATTTATACTATCTTTCAGCTCTGTATCAATATATGGTACACCTCTTTTTCCTGTAGGAACTTTAGGTCTCCAAAATTCTCTATAATTTTTTGGAATAGTATCTATCCATTTGTCATCCTGATGTTTTAAATTTACTAGTTTTTCATAAATCAATTCAATATCTTCTAGTCCTGAATTATTTGTATATCTTCTTATTTTTAAGTGATATTGAAGTCTAGTATATCTTAAATCAGCTTCATTTCCCCATGCATCTCTAACAGTTTTGTTTACTAACATTTCTACTTCAAATTCTATAAAACTTGAATGATGCAATTGATCATATTTCGTAAATAATTCAAGAAATTCACCTCTTTGTTCACTTAATGATCTTTTTATGTTATCACTATCAGCTAGTTTTGATAACAAAGATAATGCATCAAATAGATTACTTTTACCGGAAGCATTAGTTCCAGCTATAACTGTAAAAGGAGTAAATGACATTTCAAAATTATGAAAAGATTTAAAACCATTAATTTTAATATTAGTAATCATTTTTGAAAATTTTTGTTTTTTGAAAATTAAAACAAATTTACATTTTAATATCTTATTTATTAATTCCTTCAAGTTTAAACATAAAAGCATACACCAGCGAAATATCCTTCAGATAATCAAATCTTCCGGAAGCACCACCATGACCGTAATCCATGTCAGTTTTTAATAGCAATACGTTTTTATCAGTTTTCATATCCCTAAGCTTGGATACCCATTTTGCAGGCTCAAAATACTGCACCTGGGAATCATGAAGGCCTGTGGTTACCAAAAGATTAGGGTAATTTTTCTTTTCAATATTTTCGTACGGGGAATAAGATTTCATGTAGAAATAGGCTTCCTTATTGTTCGGATTTCCCCATTCGTCATATTCATTGGTCGTCAATGGAATACTTTCATCAAGCATTGTATTGACAACATCTACGAAAGGAACCTGTGAAATAACACCATTCCATAAATTGGGACTCATATTCACTACAGCACCCATCAACAGACCTCCAGCGCTTCCGCCCTGAGCATAGAGATGTTTTGGTGAGGTATATTTTTCCTTGACAAGATATTCTCCGGCATCGATGAAATCGGTAAAAGTATTCTTCTTTTTCATCATTTTTCCGTCTTCATACCATTGTCTTCCCATTTCCTGACCGCCACGAATGTGTGCAATGGCAAAAGCAAAACCTCTGTTCAGAAGGCTCAGCCTCGTACTGCTGAAAGCTGCATCCGTTGAACTTCCATAAGATCCGTATGCGTAAAGAAGCAGAGGACTGTTTCCATCCTTTTTGAATCCCTTTTTATAAACAATGGAGATTGGGATTTTTGTTCCGTCTTTCGCTGTTGCAAAAAGTCTTTCAGTGGTGTATCCATCTTTGGTATAACCGTCAAGAACTTCCTGCTGTTTCAGTACTGTTCTTTTGCCGGTCTTTAAATCCTGCTCAAATTGAGAAACAGGTGTAATCATAGAGGTGTATCCAAAACGGAAATTGTCTGTATTGTATTCCGGGTTTTCCAGTGAAGAAATCGTGTAAGCAGGTTCGTCAAACGTCAACGCTTCCTTTTTACCGGTCTTTCTGTCATAAATGACAAGCTGGGTAAGCCCGTTTTGTCTTTCACTGAAAACCAGATAATTTTTGAAGGCACTTACAGACTGCATTAAAACATTACTTCTGTGCGGAATAAAATCCTTCCAGTTTTCAACACCGGTTTTATCCAGAGGAGTTTCTGCTATTTTAAAGTTAAGGGCATCCTTATTCGTTCTGATCAGGAATTTGTCTTCCAAAGGCGTGATCGTATACAAAACATTCTTCATTCTCGGCTGGAAAACTTTGAATGTTCCTTCCGCTTGGTCAGCATCCAGATATCTGGTTTCAGAAGAAGTGGTAGCACCCGAATAGATCAGAAGGAATTTGTGATTTTTAGACTTGTATACCGATATATAATTGGAATGGTCTTTTTCTTCATAAACTGTCACATTCTTGGCTGGATCAGTTCCCAGCGTGTGTCTTTTGATTTTTTCAGACAGAAGAGTAACCGGGTTTTTCTCTGTATAAAAAATGGTTTTATTATCATTTGCCCATTCTGCAGAACCTTCTGTATTTTTAATACCCAGATCAGTCGTTTTTCCGGTATTCAGATCCTTTAAAAATAAAGTATACTGTCTTCTGGAAACATCATCAACACCATATACCAGCTTAGTGTTGTCCGGACTGATACTGAAGCCTGTTGCAGAGTAATAGGCATGGCCTTCCGCAAGTTTATCCACATCCAGAAGAATCTCTTCAGGAGCAGTAAGGCTTCCTTTTTTCCTGCAGTATTTGAAATACTGTTTTCCGGCTTCTGTACGGGTATAATAATAGTATCCGTTTTCAAAAACCGGTACAGATTCATCTTTTTCCTTGATGCGGGCTTTCATTTCCTGAAAAAGCTTCTCCCTGAAAGGTTCCGTATCTTTCATCATGCCTTCCCAGTAAGTGTTTTCGGCTTTCAGATAATCAACGACTTTCGTGGAATCTTTTCCCTTTTTAAAATAATCGATCATCCAGTAATAAGGATCGTTTACTTTATCACCATGAATTTCCCGGATATGTTCCTGCTTTTCGGCGATCGGAGCTTTAAGGGCAGGAAATTTTTGAGATTGTATCATAGAGGTACTCATAATTAATATTCCCAGATAAAATTTTTTCATAGTATGTTTTGTTTTGGTGTGGCCTCTATGCTAAATTCCAAAGGTTTTTCAGAAGCTTGTAAAAAGTATGCTCTTCATCAGTGACTTTATTATCAGCTTTGATCAGGGTTTTAGCAAATTTTGCAAATTTTACGCGCTCTTCCTCTGTAGAATCATCATAGAAACATCTTGCATGGAATTCAAAATGATCTTTCCATTCTTCAGGCTTTAAAAGAGCCAGGGTTTCAAGTTCGTTATCAAGGTTCATTCTGAATGGAAATTCGTCTGCCATATATTGCTGAACCAGCATTCCCTCTTCAGGAGCAAATTCTCCGTCTACGGAAGAAAGGATCATTAACAGGTGATAGCCGGCGATTGATTTATTTGATTTTTGCATTTGTAAATGTATGTTTTAAGTTTAGTGTTTAAATTTGATTGTTGGCAGTTGTTTTAGGTTGCGAGATATGAGGTTCGGGTTTCGTGATTCAGAATCGGAAGCGTTTAATTATGTTTTTTTAATTCAAAATTCAAAATCCACGATTCAGAATTCACCATTGACCATTGACCATTCACTCATTCATCCTAATCGACATAGTCTTTTGCCGGCTGCTTGTCTACAATTTTCCCCTTCTCCAATACCAGGACAAACGGATTGCTTCTCGCGATTGTTTTGATTGCAGTGGCATCCATCATGGCATTTTTAATGGTTTTAAAAGTATTTGGATGAGTAGAAATACCATAGATTACAGCACCTTTTTGGGCATTCACTTTAGCCTCAACTTTCTGGATAAGATCAGCAGAAACCTCTTTCGGATGATAAGAGAAAACCAAAACAGCTTTTGGCGCACTGATAATCTTGTCCGTCAGGTCCATTCCCGTAGGATCTTCAATTTTAAATTTAACGATCTCGGATTTATAACCTTCTTTCGTCAGGACAGATTCATTTTTTCCTTCTTCAATCTTCCATGGGGAACCTTCTGCCCAGTATTTTGTTTCTTTAATATAATCATCCTGATTCACCTTTAAAACTTCGCCTGTCTTCTGATTTTTAAGAGAATAGAAAGTCTTGTATTCTGAAGGATTTTTATTGATTTTTTCCTTTTCAGCTCTTATATCCGTCCCGATCTTATAATCACGGAAATCAATCAGCGGTTCGTGCATAATGCCCTGGGCCATAATGTAGATCATGATCACAGAAAAAAGGCCTAACAGAGCATATCTGAACTTGCCTGAAGATTCTTTCGTACCAGTATTGCTGTACTCGTCTTTTTTACGGAATTCTTTTCTGTAAAGAATAAACAAAATAATAAGACCTGCAAGAAGCACAATATCTTTAATAAAACTCTGCCATGGTGTAAACTTTATTGCGTCTCCAAAACATCCGCAGTCTGTCACCACATTAAAATAAGCAGAATAGAAAGTAAGGAACCCAAAGAAGATACAAAGGGCAATTAACGCTGAAAGAGTGAACTTAAGCTTCAGTTTCAGCAGCAGCATAAATCCTAGGAAAAGCTCCAGTACAACCACAACGATCGAGAACAGAAGCGCAAATTTTTCCAGGAACGGCATATTGAAAACTGGTGGTGCAAAATATTCTTCCATCTTGAAAGAAAATCCTACCAGATCCACAGCCTTTACAAAACCTGAAAGAATGAAGATAACAGCAATAATAAAGCGTAATAAACCTTTGATCATATTAAATTATTTGGGGGTTTCGGAAATATTTTCTTTTTCAGAGAACTTGATCAGGCAGAAAACAGCATAGTTCAGCATATCGAAATAATTGGCATCCAGCCCTTCAGAAACGATGGTCTTTCCCTGGTTGTCTTCAATCTGTTTCGTTCTCAATACTTTCTGATAAATAAGATCGGTAATAGAAGAAATTCTCATATCTCTCCATGCTTCACCATAGTCATGATTTTTTCTCTCCATTAAAGCCTGGGCATCATTGGAATATTTATCGTAAAGACTTAAAATTTCTTCGTTATTTTCATTAAAATCATTGGAAAGTCCTTTTTCAAGCTGTATAAGCCCGATGATGGAGTAGTTAACGATCGCAATAAACTCATCTTCCTCGCTTTCATCCACCATTTTTTTATCCGTCATCTGCAGCGTACGGATCCTGTTCACTTTAATGTAAATCTGATCCGTAATAGAACTGGGTCTTAAAACCCTCCATGCTGCTCCGTAATCCTGTAGTTTTTTACTAAAAAGGTCACGACACTGACTGATAACTTTCCCGAACTGTACTGATGTTTTTGACATAAATTCTCTTAATCTCCCAAATATACGAATTCGGTTTTAGGTAGCAGGAATCGGGAATTGATTTTTGTCAGAGTTTGTGTTTTGAGTTGGAGAGTTAGAGAGTTTGAGGGTGGGAGAGTTTTAGAGTTGTGAGGTACGAGCTAAAAATTCTATCAATCAGCAACTGCCAACAGCAACAAACAAAAATTTTCAATCCCTCACATTCCACAATAAGTCTTAATTTTGCAGAATATCATCAGCTGTCAATCATCATTTATCAATCATAAACATGCTCTCAAACTTCCAAACACTCAAACCTTTCCATTCCATCAACTGCAATGGGAGACTTATAGATCTCAACATCCCAAAGATCATGGGCATCCTCAACCTTACTCCGGATTCTTTTTCAGACGGCGGGAAATTTAACAGCGAAAAATCAGCGTTGGAACATGCGGAAAAGCTTTTGAAAGACGGTGCGGAGATCATAGACATCGGACCACAATCCACACGCCCGAATGCCAAATTTCTGAGCAGTAAAGAGGAAATAGCCAGAATCGGAAATATGATTTCACAAATCAAAAAAGAATTTCCGGAAGCATTGATATCACTGGATACGTTCTATGCTGAAACAGTGAAATTTGGGTTTAATGAAGGGATTGACATCATCAATGATATTTCAGGAGGGCAGTTTGATGATACCATGTTTGAGGTTGTGGCTGAGACAAAACTTCCCTACATTCTGATGCATGTGAACCCATCTTACGAAACAATGCACGACAAAGTAAAGTTTGAGGACATTACTCTGGAGGTTAACCGTTATTTTTCTAAAAAGACCAATGAGCTTCTGGAAAAAGGTGTGAAAGACATCATTCTCGATCCCGGTTTCGGTTTCGGAAAAACAGTAGAGGATCAGATGAAAATGATTGGAGAAACAGTGTATTTGGGTTTTGAAACATTCCCTCTGTTGATAGGCATTTCCAGAAAGTCATTTATCTATAAACCGCTTGGAAAATCTCCCCTGGATATCAATGAAGAAACACAGAAACTTCATCTGAAAGTTTTGCAACAGGGAGCAAAAATTTTGAGAGTGCATGATGTTGCAGAAACAGTAGTAACGATCAGACAATTTTGTGAAAAAAAGAAAAAGTGTTAAAAAAACTTGCTCAGTATTAAAAAATTAATACATTTGCAGTATGAATCTTACGAATCAGAAAAATATTATTGTCATTTCTAGCATTATTGTTGTGATTAACAACAGTAGGGAAGCGGCATTATAAAATATTTAATTTAAATTATATAAGCCGTTTCATAATGAAGCGGCTTTTTTTATTTCAAAAATTATGGATCAGTTATTAACAGTAATTATTATCGTCATTATTATTCCCTTGCATTGGTGAGAAGGATAGAGTATGACTGTACATATTTGAGCCCTCTCACATCGTGAGAGGGCTTTTTTTATACTCATTTGTTATTTTTTTAAACCTTATATCATGTATTACAACAGCAAAACGATCGTGTATTTTGACGGAAACTTTCTCAAAGCCGAAGAAGCAGGAATGGACCTTTACGGGCAGTCACTGCATTACGGGTATTCCGTTTTCGAAGGCATCAAGTCCTACAGTACAGATTACGGAACCAAAATTTTTAAAGCAGAAGAACATTATGAAAGACTGAAAAAATCAGCAGAACTGATGCATATCCCGTTTGATTATTCAGTCAGTGAATTAACAGATCTCACCTATGAACTTTTAGAGCGTAACGGATTCAGCGATGCTTATATCCGTCCATTGATTACTTGTTCTCCCAACATGTCTCTTTCAAAAGGACAAAGATCTTACCTCTCTTTGCTTGCCTGGGAATGGAGTAATGGTTATCTCGCGGACAAAATGAAGATCATGACCTCCGGTTTCCAACGCCCGAATCCCGGTGCTTTTAAAATAGAAGCCAAAGTAGGCGGACATTATGTTAATTCTATTCTGGCCTGTCAGGATGCCAAGGACAAAGGCTATGACGAAGCCCTTTTACTTGATGAATATGGAAATGTCGCCGAGAGTTCAGGCGCCAATATATTCTACGAAAAGGACGGGACATTATTTACACCCGCAAAAGGAAGCATACTGCCGGGCATTACAAGACAGACTGTTTTTGAAATATGCAGTGAGCTGAATATTCCCGTTAAAGAAGCCTTCTTTAAACCTGAGGAAATGAGAGGAGCTGATGCCGCCTTCTTCTGTGGTACAGCAGCTGAGATAGTAGCGTTGGATTCTTTGGATGATGTTCCTTTCACCAAAAACTGGAAAGATACATCAAGCAGCAAGGTACAGCAGGCTTATCAGAAACTGGTAAGAGTTCTGTCATTGTAAATTTAAACAATTTAAATATTTGATTATCAAATGATTAAATCTATTTTTCAAACGGTTGAATATTGTAGTTTTCATAAAAATGAAAATGAGAACAATATAACAAGCTGTAGTTTTGGATCGAAATTAAGTAAAAAACATCATTTATGAATTCCGAAAAAATTAAAATTCTTGATACCACAATAAGAGACGATAGAACAGCAAATGCAGGATAATATGTTAAATAAATATTCAAAAACATTCACACAGAACAGCGAGCAGCCAGCCGCAAAAGCAATGCTTTACGGAATAGGCTTTACAGAAGAAGATATGCACAAGGCCCAGATCGGAATTGCCAGTATGGGATATGATGGAAATACCTGCAATATGCACCTTAATGATCTCGCAAAAATTGTAAAAAAAGGCACATGGAATCACGGTCTTGCAGGATTGATTTTTAATACCATAGGCGTAAGCGACGGAATGAGCAACGGAACAGATGGCATGCGCTATTCGCTGGTAAGCCGGGATGTGATAGCAGACAGTATCGAAGCTATCTGCGGGGCACAGTATTATGACGGAATTATCGCTTTACCGGGCTGTGACAAGAATATGCCGGGAACCATTATCGCCATGGGAAGACTGGACAGACCATCCATCATGGTGTACGGAGGGACAATAGCTCCGGGATGCTACAAGGATGAGCCTCTTAATATCGTTTCTGCCTTTGAAGCTTTAGGGAAAAAAATTGCCGGGGAAATTTCAGAAGAAGATTTCAATGGAGTGATTAAAAATTCGTGCCCGGGAGCAGGAGCATGTGGGGGAATGTATACGGCTAACACCATGTCCTCAGCCATAGAAGCACTAGGAATGAGCCTTCCGTATTCATCTTCCAATCCCGCACTGAGCCCGGAAAAGCAGAATGAATGTCTGGAAGCAGGAAAGTATATCAAAATATTACTGGAAAAAGATATTAAACCTTCTGATATCATGACCCGTAAGGCTTTCGAAAATGCACTTCGTCTGATCATCATTCTTGGAGGCAGTACCAATGCCGTTCTGCATTTTATTGCAATGGCAAAAAGTGTCGGTGTTTCTGTTACTCAGGATGATTTCCAGAAAATGAGTGACTGTACACCGGTACTGGCTGATCTTAAGCCAAGCGGAAAATACCTGATGCAGGATCTTCATAACCACGGAGGAATCCCCGCTGTCATGAAATATTTACTGGAAGAAGGTTTACTGCATGGTGACTGTTTAACGGTTACCGGAAAAACCATCGCTGAAAATCTTGAAAATGTTCCCACCCTGGATTTTACAAAACAAAAAATAATCAGACCCTTATCAAATCCTATCAAGGAGACAGGTCACCTCAGAATATTATATGGCAACCTGGCCGAAAAGGGAAGTGTGGCCAAAATCACCGGGAAAGAAGGTGAAAAGTTTTCAGGAAAAGCCAGAGTATTTGACGGCGAAAAAGATCTGATCAAAGGAATTGAAAACGGAAGAGTACAACACGGAGATGTCATTGTCATCCGTCATGAAGGTCCCAAGGGCGCACCGGGAATGCCGGAAATGCTGAAACCTACCAGCGCTCTGATCGGGGCAGGACTGGGTGGAAGTGTAGCTCTGATTACCGATGGAAGATTCAGTGGAGGAACTCACGGCTTTGTGGTGGGGCACATCACTCCCGAAGCCTATGAAGGCGGCCTGATCGCTTTTGTGGAAGACAATGACCTTATTGAAATTGATGCTGTAAACAATACCATACAGCTGAAAGTTTCCGATGAAGAAATCGAACAAAGAAAGAAAACATGGCAAAAACCTGAACTTAAAGTAAAAAAAGGATTGCTGTACAAATATGCACTTACCGTGTCATCAGCCGCAGAAGGCTGTGTAACAGATGAAATTACTCAATAAAAATACAATGACGAATCTAAATGTATCCACAGAAACAGAAATCAGCGGAAGCCGGATCATCCTTGAAGCATTTCTTCAGGAAGGGGTAAAAACCATATTCGGTTACCCCGGCGGAGCCATTATCCCAATCTATGATGCCCTTTATGACTATAAAGACCAGCTGGAACATATTCTGGTCCGCCATGAGCAGGGAGCAGTCCATGCAGCCCAGGGTCTTGCCAGGGTTTCCGGAGAGGTAGGCGTGGTGCTTGCGACCAGCGGTCCCGGGGCAACCAACCTGGTGACAGGCTTAGCTGATGCTCTGCTGGATAATACTCCCATTGTGTGCATTACGGGACAGGTTTTTGAACATCTTCTGGGAACCGATGCATTTCAGGAAATTGATGTGATTAATATCACCAGCCCCGTTACGAAGTGGAATTATCAGGTAACCGATGCCAATGAACTTTCAGAAGTATTGGCCAAAGCATTCTATATCGCAAGATCAGGAAGACCCGGCCCGGTATTAATCGATGTCACGAAAAATGCCCAGCTGCAAAAGGTTCCGGACAGAGGTTACACGCCTTGTGATTCTTTGAGAAGTTACAGGCCGGATCCTGTTCCCCATATGGAACACATCGAAAAAGCATCCGTCCTTATCAATAATGCAGAACGGCCGTTTATTATTGCCGGACAGGGAATTATGCTGGGAAAAGCAGAAAAAGAATTTCTTCAGTTTGCTGAAAAGTCGGGGATTCCGGTGGCATGGACTGTACTGGGAATGAGTGCTATTCCCACAGATCATCCGCAGGCTGTAGGAATGGTAGGCATGCATGGAAACTATGGACCGAATATCCTTACCAATGAATGTGATGTCCTGGTTGCAGTAGGAATGCGCTTTGATGACCGTGTGACCGGGAGACTGGATCAATATGCCAAACAGGCAAGGATCATCCATCTGGATATTGATAAAGCAGAGATCAATAAAAATGTAAAAGTTGAGGTTCCGGTTCTTGGAAACTGCAAAGAAACATTACCGCTTCTTACACAGCTTATAAAAGAAAGAGAACATACAGACTGGTACCAGAAGTTTAAAGACTGCTATCAGATTGAATATGATAAACTGATAAACCACGAATTACATCCTTCCGGAGGAGAAATCACAATGGGAGAAGTGATCCGTCAGCTGAATGACATGACTCAGGGAGAAGCTGTAATTGTAACAGACGTAGGGCAGCACCAGATGGCAGCCTGCAGATATTCATCGTTTAAGAATTCCAGAAGCAATATTACCAGCGGAGGATTGGGAACTATGGGATTTTGCCTTCCTGCGGCAATAGGAGCTGCTTATGGTGGGACAAACCGCCCGGTCATTGCGGTGATGGGAGATGGAGGAGCTCAAATGAATATTCAGGAATTGGGTACACTGATGCAATATCAGCCCGATATCAAAATCTTAATTCTTAATAACTGCTATTTAGGAATGGTAAGACAGTGGCAGGAGCTGTTCCATGAAGAAAGGTATTCCTCCGTAGATATCCAGAGTCCGGATTTTGTGCAGGTTGCCAAAGGATATCATATTCCGGGAAGAAAGGTAAGCCAGAGGGAGGAACTGGAAGCAGGCCTTAGTGAAATGCTTTACCATCAAGGAGCTTTCCTGCTGGAAGTCATGACCGGAAAGGAACATAATGTTTTCCCAATGATTCCTCAGGGGAAAAGTGTTTCAGAGATTGTACTGACAAACAATAAGACATAATAATATAAAATACAAAAAAATGAAATCAGAAAACAGGGAATACACGATAACAGCCTACACAGAAGATTATCTGGGGCTGATTGGCAGAATCAATGCTATTTTTTCAAGGAGAAGGATCTCTATTGTGAATTTCAACGCAGGACCTTCTGAGATTGAAAATGTGAAAAAATTTGTGATCATTATCAGAGAACCGGAAGAATCTGTACGGAAGATCACACAACAGATGGAAAAACAGGTCGATGTCCTGGAAGTTCATTATCACAGAAACCCATACCTGACCGCAATAGTACATGCGAGCTGATGGTGAATAAACTAAAATATAATTATCAACAAATAAAAAATATAAAAAAATGGCAAAATTGAATTTTGGCGGAGTAGAAGAAAACGTAGTAACAAGAGAGGAATTTCCATTGCAGAAAGCCCAGGAAGTATTAAAAGATGAGATTGTAGCTGTGATCGGCTATGGCGTACAGGGGCCGGGACAGGCGCTTAACCAGAAAGACAACGGAATCAATGTGATTGTTGGTCAGAGGAAAAACTCCAAATCATGGGATAAGGCTGTAGCAGATGGATTTGTACCGGGAGAAACATTATTTGAAATAGAAGAAGCCTTACAGAAAGGAACGATTATTTGCTACCTGCTAAGTGATGCAGCCCAGATCGAATATTGGCCTAAAGTTAAACAGCACCTTACCCCTGGAAAAGCGCTGTATTTTTCTCACGGTTTCGGAATTACCTTTAATGAACGTACAGGAATTGTTCCGCCTGCTGAGGTTGATGTATTTCTTGTTGCGCCCAAAGGATCAGGAACGTCATTGAGAAGAATGTTCCTGCAGGATCGCGGGCTGAACAGCAGTTTTGCCGTATATCAGGATGCCACTGGAAAAGCAAGGGAAAGAGTTACTGCTTTAGGAATAGCCATCGGAAGCGGATATTTGTTTGAAACAGACTTTAAAAAAGAAGTGTTCAGTGACCTGGCGGGAGAAAGAGGAACCTTGATGGGTGCAGTACAGGGAATATTTGCTGCTCAGTACGATGTATTGAGGAAAAACGGACACAGTCCTTCCGAAGCATTTAATGAAACCGTTGAAGAATTAACGCAATCATTAATGCCTTTGGTTGCAGAAAACGGCATGGATTGGATGTACGCAAATTGCAGTACCACAGCCCAAAGAGGCGCACTGGACTGGTGGAAACGTTTCAGAGATGTTACCTCTCCCTTATTTGAGGAATTGTATGACAGTGTTGCCAAAGGAGATGAAGCTCAGCGTTCCATCGACAGTAACAGCAAACATGATTACAGAGAAAAACTTGAAGTAGAACTTACTGAGCTTAGAGAAAGTGAAATGTGGAGAGCGGGCAAGACCGTCCGAAGTCTCAGACCAGAGAACAATTAATCAGAAAAAATAATGGAAGAAACGTATCCTTCTGTTTTGGGCAATGTCTATAAAGCAGCAAAAAGACTCAGGAATGTAGTGGTAAGAACACCCCTGGCTATTAATAATCATCTTTCCGGCATTTATGACGCGAAGATAAGTTTTAAAAGAGAAGATTTGCAGCAGGTGAGATCCTATAAAATCAGGGGAGCTTACAATAAAATGGCGGTGATGTCTCCCGACAGCCTGGCAAAAGGTATGGTTTGTGCCAGTGCAGGAAATCATGCTCAGGGAGTAGCTTTTGCATGCAGCACTATGAAAGTGAAAGGAACTATTTTTATGCCTTTGCCCACGCCGGGACAAAAGCTGGAACAGGTTAAAATGTTTGGAGGGGATGATATTGATATTGTGCTTTACGGTGATACGTTCGACGAGGCTAAAGATGCTGCCCTGAAGTTCTGTAAAGAGAATCAGAGTATATTTATTCATCCGTTCGATGATCAGGATATTATTAATGGTCAGGCGACAGTGGCACTGGAAATTCTTGAACAGTCGGATGAACCTATTGATTATCTTTTTCTTCCGATTGGAGGTGGTGGCCTGGCTGCAGGGGTTTGTTCTGTATTCCGGGAATTGTCACCCCATACGAAGATTATAGGAGCAGAGCCTTTTGCAGCGGCAAGTATGAAAAAGGCTCTTGAAAAAGGAGAACCTGTACTCCTGGAAAAGATCAGCCGTTTTGTAGATGGAGCCGCAGTACAGCAAGTAGGAAATCTCAATTTTGAAATTTGCAAAAATGTGCTGTACGATATGGCTTTAGTGGATGAAGGAATGGTCTGCGAAACCATTCTTTCCCTCTACAATAAAGATGCTATGGTCGTGGAACCTGCCGGAGTTCTTTCTGTGGCTGCACTGGAAAAATATAAGGATCAGCTCAAAGGAAAAAATGTAGTCTGTATCATCAGTGGGAGCAATAATGATATTACCAGGATGGAAGAGATCAAAGAAAAAGCTCTTTTGCATGCAGGCTTAAAACATTATTTCCTGGTAAGATTTGCACAGCGTCCGGGAGCTCTGAAAGATTTTGTGATGAATGTGTTGGGACCGAATGATGACATTACTTTTTTTGAATACACGCAAAAAAATTCAAAGGAGAAGGGAATTGCGGTTTTAGGAATTGGCCTGAAGAACAGTGAGGATTTTATTCCACTGCTCAATAATATGAAAAAGTATGACTTTTTTGTCAATTATCTGAATAATGATCCGTCTTTAATGAATCTGCTTATTTGAAATGTTGATTAAGGTGTGTTGTTAAGGCGCAAAGATTTTATCGTCGATATATTTAGCACTGTTGATTTATTTAAAATTTACAAAAAATTGATTTTATAACTGCTATAACCTGACTTCTGAAAATGGAGCTTTAAGAAAATAAATTCTGTGAACGTTAAGAAAATTCTACTGTCCGAAGCGCGGGACGAAATCAGATTCTCAACACAGACTGCTACCACGCAAGTTTTAGAATTTTTAGAGAACAGAATGTATTTTTAACGGAAGTTTCCCGGTTTTGAACTTTTGATTCTTTTGTTTCAAGACAAAAGAATAATATTAGATATTTCACATAATCTATTGTTAACAAGTAAAAAGCAATCAAAAGAATAAAGTGAAAATTGCTTTGTGGCTACGCTTCCTGTAGACAGAAGCAGGCTCGGCGGCCCGAAGGGTCGCCGAGCCTTTTTATCTCTCAAGCGTAAAATTAGAAATCACTTTTGGACGTTCAGCCTCATTGGCTACTTTCCAGGATGTCCTGTACATCCATTCCGTCATTTTATAAAGCTTTTTATAGTTGATGTTTTCGGATTCATCCTGAGGCGTATGGTACTGATCATGCAGTACGCTGGTGAAAAATACAGCCGGAATCCCGATTTTTGCATATGGCAAATGATCACTTCTAAAGTAGAAATACTCAGCGTGATTCGGAGAATCCCAGTCTTTCAGGTATTTGAATTTTGTACTTTCATTATTGGCATCCTCAGCCATTTTTACCAGTTCCTCAGAGTTTTTATGCGGGGCAATTCCTCCCAGAAGAGCAGCTTCATTATTATCATTTCTTCCGATCATATCGCCATTCAGAACGGCTACGATCTTTTCTTTCGGAACGACCGGATGAGCAGCGTGCCATCTGGAACCCAGCAATCCTCTTTCTTCAGCACCATGGAAAACAAACAGAATACTTCTTTTTCCCGGCTGTTTTTTGTAGGCTCTGGCCATGGCAAGCAAGGCTACGCATGTACTGGCATTATCGTCAGCCCCGTTGTAAATTGTGTCATTTTTTACAGGATGCCGGATGCCGTCGTGATCCTGGTGGCCGCTTAGCAAAACGTATTCTTCCTTAAGGGCAGGATCCGTACCTTCAATTTTTCCGATGATATTTACAGAAGGGTATTTATAGGTTTCTGTGATCAGGTTCAGAGCAATTTTAGGATTGTTTTTCACCCAGTCTGCATTTTCTCTTTTGATCCATAAAACAGGAATATTATCCGTTATTTTTTCTCTCAGGCCTTGTACGCCGTAAGTTCCTCTCGTCATTTGAGGAAGAACTTCAACCCAGCTTTTTTCGGAAATATCATCTGTGATGAAAATAATGGCTTTTGCGCCCAGTTCATAAGCTTTGTTGTAATATTTTGTTCTTACAAATCCAGGATATCTTCTAACGAAAAGAGTCATTTCCTTGTCGATATTTTTATCAGAAGCATTTACCGCAAGAACTTTTCCTTTGATATTTAGTCTGGAAAGTTCCTCAGGTTCTGTATTTCCTGCGTAGACAACCTCGGCATCAATCACTGAATTTACAGGTTCTGCAACGAGGAAATCTTTCCATAGCTTCAGGCTGCTGTTTCCGATTTTCAGACTGCTCTGAGGAGTTACCTGATGCCTGTACATATCAAAAAACTGGAAGAATGTACCATTGTCACCCGCTGGTTTCATTCCGGCTTCTTTGGCTTTGTTGGCAAGCCACATCGAAACTTTTAATTCATCTAAAGTTCCTGCTTCACGTCCCCAGAACTGATCTGCAGCCAGCTCATACATGTCTTTCCTTAAATCGGCTTCCTTAATGGCAGAGACCAAAGGTTTTTTATAATTCTGAGCATTTCCAAGGCTGAACAGGAGAATACTCAGTATAGAGAAGACATAATTTTTATTCATCTAAAAATTTTAATTGAAGTTAGCCAATTTATCTGAGAACTGTTTTGAAAATTCTTTTCTGTCTTCTTCCAGTTTTTCCTCTTCAGCAGGAAGGATATAATTGAAAAGTACTTTATCTTCATTATCAAGAAATATAATTTCCTTTTCATTACCATCGATCATTTGCGAAAAAATCTCCCACATTGAAGTGTCTTTTAGTTTTAATAATTCAAAAAACTGTTCCGCTTTTATTTCTATTCTCTGCATGTTTCGGTTTTATGTATTTATAATGTTGTTTAAAATTCTAATAGTTTCAACTTAAACTGGATGGCAAAATTCTGTTTAAAGTTGGGTGTGGTATAGTATCCGACTCTGTAGAACAGCCCTAAATTGAAGTAGCTTGACAAGAAATTATTCCACTCAAGACCCACTTCCTGATAAAGGTGATCCAGCTTTCTGAACCTGAACTGGTGGTATTCCGGGTGCTTCATATCTCCGATTGTTCCTCTCAGTACAAAATCAAAGCTCGAAATATTCTGTCCGAAACTTTTAAAATACAAAGGAAGCTTGTGGGTGAAATAATAGGCAACGAATTTATCATTGTAATACTTTCCGCCCTCCAGCGTTGCAAAACCAAGATAAGACGTGAAGTTGAAATTAAAATCCTTTCTCGGAGAAGCCAGTCCGTTCATGGTAAAATGCTTCCAGATTGGCGCTTCACCCAATACGATTCCGCCGTACAATCTGAATCCGGTAGTTCCCAACAGGGTCTTAAAATTATGAACGAACAGCGCATCAAAACGGGTATAATTGAAATCTCCGCCCAAAACTTTGTAGCTCTGCTCATAGTTGAAATACAGCTCGGGATATTTCTGGTCAATAATGGACTTTCCCTGAGGGGTCATAATATTTGTAGAATTCGGAGAATATTTTAAAGTAAACAATGTGTTGAAATTATCAAACTCACCGCCTTTACCCTGAAATTCATAATCAAATTTAGCCTCTTCAATATTTCTTTTTGCGGCAAAAACCAGGGTCAGTCCGTTCGTAACATCGTTCAGATAGGATAGGGAAGCCCCTCTGTAATGATAGTACTTATCATTGTTGATGTTATTTCCGTAATTCATGGTTCGCATCTTGAAATTCCATAGTCGTCTGTAGAATTCTCCCGATGCCGTTACATCATTATAATATTCAGCTCTGAAAAATGAATTTTTATCCAGAGATGTCTTCATATCCAGACCGATCCCGTATTTCCATTTATCATCTTTAAAACCGTAGGCGAAATAATAATCCGGTGAGAAATAAGGATTAAAAGTTTCATTAAGCTTTGCTTTTAAACCAAGCCTGAAGCCTTCGTATAAGTTATAATTCACAATTTCATCTACGGCAAAATCTACAATTCCCATCCTGATCTGTCCATTAATAAGTCCCGTCAGGATTTTAGCCTTGCTGTCGATATTATATTTTTTGCCCAGACTGTCTATAGTAGTATATGTATTACTTTCTCTTTCCGTGAGGGGATCGGTCCTGTATTGGTCCAAGAGATGCCCGTCTGCATTTTTCACCGAAAATGTATATCCTTTAAAATCATTCTGTTTTTCTTCAATAGGCGATTTGAAGTCAAAATAAGTGGAGGTGAGAAAAGCATACGTTCCGAAGCTTGTTCTGTCTTTTTTCTCATGGTGTTCTTTGGTCTTTTCTTTGTCTTCCTCTTCCATGGCAACCCTGCTCATTCTTAGTTTTACTTTTTCCTGAGCCAGGAACCATTTGTTATTATAGAAAATCCAGGTACTTGTAATAATACCGTCGTTTTTGTTTTTGCTGAAATTTTCGATCTTCTGGATACCGTAGGTTTCGGTGTCTATATAGATTGCGCCATTATATTTTCTCTTTTTATCAGGTTTTTTGTAGTTTACTTCCCGGAAGCGGATCACGAAAGTTTTTCTTCCGTTCACTTCAATGGTATCCGAAAGAAAAAAACGGTAAAGACCTCTGTTTTCCTGTTTAATCTGGTTGGGTATTTTATCTCTGTTGCTCTGCTGGATGGCAATCATTTCGTAGATCGGCTGTCTCAGACCTGAAATCCTGTTGTCCAGGATGTTAATCTTTTCACCATATTGTTTGGAATATAAAAATTCCTGAGCCCTTTCCCACAGAAAGAGCTTACTTTTTGAAAAGATCTGTTTAGCAGAAATATTATTTAATGAATCCTTTTCCCTCTTTTTCTTGAAAAACTCAGTATTATTAAAAAACTGATTAAATTGCGAGATACTGTCCTGATCGATATCCAGGGAAATTTTTTCGTAAGATTTAAAAGAATAGGAATTTAAACTTTTTGGTGAATTCTCCCTGAACATCCTGTTCACTTTTTTAAGGATCTCCAAAGCCCGGGGATCGCTTCGGTCTTCAATGATGACGGTTTCAATATCAGTCGTTTTTGATGTTTTTTTCAGCATCGAAACTTCCATGTCTGCTTCAACAGATGCTGTCTCCTTCTGATATTTTTCCGCCTGGATTTCAATGGTTCTGCATGATGCTTTAAATTCCAGGGTGCCCTGGATATCCGTAAAGCCTAAAATCTTCCCATCACACGAGATTTTTGCATTGGATATAGGTTTTTGGTCAATTTCGTCAATAACCTTAATCCTTGATTGGGAGAAACCAAAGAAGCAGATCATCAAAAACAATAAAACTAAAAACCTTTTCATGCAAAAACTAGGTAAAAGTAGTAATATTTCTGCTTTGGGGAAAGTTTTTAGTTAATTGTTGAATGGTATAATTTTTTAATATAGATTTACTGAAATTTTTTATAAACACATTAAGATGAAAAAATCAATTATTAAAGGATTGGGCTTATTTCTTTTAGCCATTTCTTTTAACGTACAGGCTCAAACGCAGAATATCTCTGCGATGACTCAACAACGCGATATGTTCAAACTTCAGACCGATTTAATGAATAAACAGATCAGTCTCGAAACTGAAAAACAGAACAATGCCAAAATTTCAGGAAAAACTGATGGTCTGAACAGTCAGTCGGAGAGAAAGACAGATAAATTTACTTCTTCTGATCCCAATACAACGGCTAAAGATGCCAGAAAAACTGCAAAACTTCTAGGGCAAACAGAATCTGCAAACAGAGCACTTCAAAGAAGTAACAGAAAGATTGCTTCCATTGAAAGGGATATCAAAAAACTACAGATGATGCTTGACAAGTATAAATACACAGTTGAGATTAAAGAAAAATAATAAGGGAGCCAATTGGCTCCCTTTTATTTCTATATATTCAAAGCTTTCTGGTAAGCATTCTCCAGACCGTCAAGGTTTTTACCACCGGCTGTGGCAAAGCCCGGATTTCCTCCACCGCCGCCCTGGATTTCTTTTGCCAGGTCTTTTACGATAGCTCCGGCCTGATAATCTGCAGCCAGATCGTCAGAAACACCTACAGTGATCATAGGCTTTCCATCCGCATCAGAAAGAATAATCGTTACCGAGTTGGGGATTTCTCTTTTCAGCTGGAAAACAATGTCTTTAACAGAACCCGCATCCAGGGAAGTTTTCTTCACCAATAGCTGTTTGTTGCCTTTCTGCTCATAAGCGTTTTTCCATTCGCCGATCTCTCCTTTTGCTTTCTCCTTTTTAAGAGCTTCCACTTCGGATTTTAAAGAAACATTTTCTTCAATCAGTTTTTCAATAGATTTTACAACATCTTTGGATTTCAATAGTTGGGAAAGCTCATGAATCTGACTCTCCAGGTTTTTGAAATACTCTTCAGATTTATCTCCTGAAATGGCTTCAATTCTTCTGATCCCTGCTGCTGCAGATCCTTCGGAAGTAATTTTAAAATGACCGATTTCGATTGTATTTTTAACGTGAGTTCCACCGCAGAGCTCCTTAGAACTTCCGAACTGGATCATTCTTACACTGTCACCGTATTTTTCACCGAATAAAGCCATAGCTCCTTTATCCAAAGCCTCCTGGATAGGAATGCTTCTGAACTCCTGCAAAGCAATGCTTTCTTTAATTTTGTGGTTTACTTTTTCCTCTACCAAAGCCAGTTCCTCTTCCGTCATTTTATTGAAGTGAGAGAAGTCAAAACGAAGATAATCAGGGCCTACGTAAGAACCTTTCTGTTCCACGTGTGTCCCTAAAACCTCTCTTAATGCCTCATGTAAAAGGTGAGTTACCGAGTGATTCGCCTGGGAGTTTTTTCTGTCGGCAGCATCCACTTTAGCGTAGAAAACAGCTCCGGCATCTTTAGGAAGACCATTGATTAAAGAAATGATCAGTCCGTTTTCTTTTTTAGTTTCTAAAACTTCAAAGCTTTCAACAGCATTTTCCAGAACACCTTTGTCTCCCACCTGGCCACCGCCTTCAGGATAGAAAGGAGAACTGCTCAAGACCACCTGGTAAAATTCTCCGTCTTTATTTTCTACTTTTCTGTATCTCGTGATATAGGTTTCAGATTCAATCTGATCATACCCTACAAAGTTTTCATCTCTTTCTTCTAAAGTTACCCAATCGTAAACTTTCTGAGCAGAATCAGCTTTAGAACGAATTTTCTGCTTTGCCATTTCTGCCTTAAATCCATCTTCATCAATGGTTAAACCTTTTTCCTCAGCAATAATTCTGGTTAAATCATCCGGGAAACCATAGGTGTCATACAATTCGAAAACTTCTTCGCTTGGCAATACTTTTGAACCGTCTGCAATGGTCTGCTGAATTAATTTTTCAACTCTGATCAGTCCGTTTTCAATAGTTTTCAAGAAAGAATCTTCCTCACTTTTGATCACTTCAGAAACCAGTTTCCCCTGCTTTTCGATTTCAGGAAAGAAAGGACCCATTTGCTCCTGAAGTACAGCCACAAGCTTATAAAGAAAAGGTTCTTTCATATCCAGGAATCTGTAAGAATAAGAAATTCCTCTTCTTAGAATTCTTCTGATCACATAGCCTGCACCGCCGTTTGAAGGAAGCTGCCCGTCTGCAATAGCAAAAGCAACTGCTCTGATGTGGTCTACCACAACACGGATGGCAATATCTTTTTCGTCTTCTAAAATTCCGGTATATTTTTTACCTGAAAGTTCTTCCACTTTAGCAATAAGCGGTGTGAAAACGTCGGTGTCATAATTGGAAGATTTACCCTGAAGTGCCATACAAAGACGTTCGAAGCCCATTCCTGTATCTACATGCTGTGCAGGAAGTTTTTCTAAACTTTTGTCCGCCTTTCTGTTGAATTCCATGAAAACAAGGTTCCATACTTCTACAACCTGAGGGTGATCATTGTTTACCAGATCAAGTCCTGAAACTTTAGCCTTTTCTTCAGGCGTTCTCAGGTCAACGTGAATTTCTGAACACGGTCCGCACGGTCCGCTTTCTCCCATTTCCCAGAAGTTATCTTTTTTGTTCCCATTGATAATTCTGTCTTCCGAAATATGCGATTTCCAGAAATCGTAGGCATCCTGATCTCTTTCAAGATTTTCAGAAGCATCCCCTTCAAAAATCGTTACGTATAGGTTCTCTTTTGGAATACCGAATACTTCAGTCAGTAATTCCCAGGCAAAAGCAATAGCATCTTTTTTGAAATAATCACCAAACGACCAGTTTCCCAACATCTCAAACATGGTGTGGTGGTACGTATCTCTTCCCACATCATCCAGATCATTATGTTTTCCGGAAACTCTCAGACATTTCTGTGTATCGGCAATTCTTGGGGCTGTAGGCGTTTTGTAGCCTAAGAAAAAATCTTTGAACTGCGTCATTCCTGAGTTGGAAAACATAAGGGTAGGGTCGTCTTTCAGCACAATAGGCGCTGAAGGAACGATAAGGTGGTCTTTACTTTTAAAATAATCTAAAAATTTTTGACGTATCTCTTGTGATGTCATAGTATTGCTTTGCTTTTAAAAACTATCAAATTTTTGATAAGATGCAAATTTAATGTTTTTAAGCGATTTGTAAATAATTTTATGCTATGTTTTGAATGGTGTAGAGTGGAGGTGCCTGTATGTTGCGGGATAAGTACAAAAAGAAAGAAGAATTTATAATTGTATACTGTTTTTAAGACCCTGGAAAGATTTCAGCACATGGGAATGCATAAAGTTTTAACGGAACTCAATCTTCTTTAAGGTAGGATTTGAGATTGCTTTACCTCCGATTCAAAATAACGATCATGATAAAACTTTGTATATTATCATTTAACTTTTTATATTCGTTTTGATATTAAATAAAGACCTCATAGATTTTATGATTTCGAAAATGAAATATTAATGATCTGCGTAATCAATAAAATGAGTTTTTATGATATTAAAGAATAAAAAATGACGAAAAACGAAGTGCTGAAAAGCTGGGTAGAACAGTATTCCGGGCCTCTTCTGAAAAGAGCAGCCTATCTGCTTTCGGATAAGGTGGAAGCAGAGGATCTTGTACAGGAAGTCTTTTTAGCGGCCTATTCGTCTTATGATTCTTTTGAAGGGAAAAGTCAGCCGCTAACCTGGCTGACAGCTATTCTGAACAGAAAGGCCGCTGATTTTTACCGGAAAAAGTATAAATCGGATCCGGAGATCCGGCTGGATCACTTTTTTGATGAAACCGGTTCGTGGAAAAATGACGGTGTTTTGAACGACTGGAATGTTTCAGAGAAAGAACCGGAACTCTTAGATAATAAAGATTTCAGTAAAATTCTTGAGGACTGCATTGAGGATTTGCCCTCCCGATGGAAGATTCCATTGAAAATGTATTATCTTCAGGAGAAAAAAGCACCGGAAGTGAGTCAGGAATTAAAGATATCTGCGACTAATCTTTGGAAGATCCTTCAGAGAAGCAGAATGCAGCTGAGGGAATGTCTTGATATCAACTGGTTTACTAACTTATAACCATATCATAAAAATGTTGAGAAAATTTATTCATATTCTGTTCCTGCCATGTAGTAAAGCTACGATGCTGATGGAAAAAAGGAATGCCAAAGCGATCTCCCAAAAGGAAGACTGGCAGCTTTCCATGCACATGAAGATCTGTAAATGGTGCAGAGCTTATGAAGAAAAACTGAAAATTTTGGATGATATTTTAAAACGGAAACTTTCTCAAAAAGAAAATACTGAAATTAATGAATCTGATATTCAAGGTGTTAAAAATAAAGTTTTGGAAAAATTAAATCTTTAGAAGAAATACTGTCAGGATTTTGAAATACTTCCGACTATACTTTTGAAAATAATAAAGTATAATTCAAAATCTTAAAGACATGAACGGAACATTACAACTTAACGGAGAATCGCCGACGTACAAAACAGGCTATTATATTTCGCTTTTTGGGGCTGCACTTATTTTACTCTGGATTGGCATATTTAAATTCACTCCTACAGAAGCTGCCGCCATTAAACCTCTGGTCGAAAACCATTTTCTTACTTTTTTCGTATATAAAATAGCAGGTGTCCAGACGGTATCAAATGCTATCGGAGCGATAGAAATTATCATTGCCCTATTACTGATCTTTAGTGTGAAATTTGCATCTCTAAGAAAGTATGCAGGAATGGGAATGATTATAACATTTCTTGTAACACTGAGCTATCTGTTTACCACTCCGGGAGTCTGGAAAATAGTGGATGGAATTCCTGTCACAGATTTTTTTATTCTGAAAGATATCATGCTTTTAGGATTTGGATTAATGATATTTCAAAAAAAATGAATACAAATAAAAATATAAAAATGAAAAATATATTAATATTACTCGGAATGATTCTGGGAATAGGAGTATTTGCAATGAGTTGTGGAAATTCAAAAAAGATGAAATCCACTGAAACTAAAAGAGAAAATGAGACCAATATGGATAGTAAAAATGTAAAAGAAGTTTATTTTGCAGGCGGATGTTTTTGGGGAACAGAGCACTTTTTTCAGCAAATTCGTGGAGTTGTAGGAACTGAAGTTGGCTATGCAAACGGAAACGTTAAAAATCCTACGTATGAGCAGGTTGTAAGTCATACGACAGGCTTTGCTGAAACGGTGAAAGTGAAATATGACCCTGAGCAGGTTGATCTTAAGCTGTTGATTGATTTATATTTTAAAACAATTGATCCGACAAGTCTAAACCAACAGGGAAATGACCGCGGTGATCAGTACAGGACAGGGATTTATTCTACAGATAAAAACACCGAAGCGATTGTAAAAGAGGAAGTTGCGAAATTATCTAAAAATTTCAGCAAGCCGGTTGTAGTTGAAACAATTCCGTTGAAAAATTTCTATAAAGCAGAAGATTATCACCAGGATTATCTCGGCAAAAATCCGGGAGGTTACTGTCACATTGAACCGGGACTTTTTGAAATGGCTAAAAACGCCAACCCGCTTCCCAAAGCAAAATACCAGAAGCAGGATAAAAAAGCATTGAAAGAAAAGCTGACTGAAGAACAGTATAAAGTAACTCAGGAAAACGCAACGGAAAGACCTTTCCAGAATGAATACTGGGACGAAACCCGTGAAGGTATTTATGTAGATATCACTACAGGAGAACCCCTGTTTATTTCAACCGATAAGTTTGAATCAGGTTGCGGATGGCCAAGTTTTTCAAAACCGATTACCAAAAAACTGATCGATGAGAAAATGGATAAATCTGCCGGAATGGTAAGAGTGGAAGTAAGAAGTAAAACAGGAGATGCTCACCTTGGACACGTTTTTACAGACGGTCCTGCAGATAAGGGCGGTCTTAGATACTGCATCAACAGTGCTTCACTGAAGTTTATTCCAAAAGCTGACATGGAGAAAAAAGGTTACGGAGATTATATCTCTCTGCTGAATAAAAAGTAATATGAAGACAGACCGCTGAAAGGCGGTCTTTTTTATTTAGATCAAATGCAAAAATTCTCTCGCGGATAGCGCAGATATTTGAATACCTAGAAATGAGCTTGAAACCTCTCTTTAATGCTCAGCATCGACATGTTCACCAGAAATAAAAATCCGAATAGGAGATAAAACGATTGTTTGGGAAGTTGAATAAGCTGCGACTCAAATGTTTGAAATTCTTTTAGCCATGTATTGTTCGATTGGTAATTAGCAAAAAGTCCTGTACCACATCGGGTAAATGAAGAATCATCCAGTATCTGAATATTCGAACCAACATAATGATGGGTAACAAAAAAGTGCCATGTTTTTTCCACATCCAGAGTGTAGCTGAATTGTCCTGCAAGTTCTACATCATTAAGTAAGGCAACCAGATCATTATAGGTGTTGCGGTCATCAAGAATAAATTCAATACCTGAATTTTTCTCATTTCTCTTCTGCAAATTCTTAATTTCAGCAACGTAAAGCTTTGTGTTTTTCTTTGCTTGATTTGGAGCTACCTTTATTTTTTTATAACTCCAGTTTCTATAAGGTTCAAAACTTAAAAAGGATGACTTCTCTCCAGCTTTTGTTTTTGCAGGAAGCCAGATATCCATAGCAGTAAAATTCACTTCCTCAAACTTCCGGTTGCCATAATACCAGAACAGCAGCGGAATAATAATAGCGCTGATCAGTCCCGGAAAGTAATAGATCTTTTTCATGAAAATGTTTTTCTTTGGATCTGAAGATTTTCTTTAATACTGAACATGGATATGTTTACTAGAAATAAAAATCCAAAAAATATATAAAATGCCTGTTTGGGAAGATTTTTCACAATATTTTCAGGATCAGAAAAACGGATATTGCTTTTTCTTTCATAATACTCTCCTCCAACTGAGCCCCCGCAAGTAGCAATATTTTTATTTGGATCTTTATAAAAATGAACTGCAAAAAAATGGCCTGTTTTTTCTACATCAATAGCATAAGTTTCCTGTTTAGCAAGTTGCATGGTATTGATTAATGACATGAAATCCTGATAATTGTTATAGTCGTCAATAATAAACTCAATGCCTGTTTCTTTTTGATTCCTTTCCTGAAGTTTTTTTAGTTCTGAAACATAGTATTGCTGATTTTGAAGGGCTGTATTAGGTTTTACTATGATTTTTTTATAGTTCCAGCTTCTATATGGTTCAAAGGTATTGTGCGGATTGTAGGTTTCTTTTGAAGGAAGTCCTAAATCCACGACAGTGTATTGTGGTTGTACTCTCTGACTTCCATAGTACCAGAAAAGCAACGGAATCAGTACAGCGCTGATCAACCCTGGAAAATAATAAATCTTTTTCATTTTCGTCCTTTTGATAAAAATAATAAAAAATTGATTATCTGGATGATTACCCTTGACTTTTAACACTATCCAAATAAAAAGTGATCGAAAGGACCACTTTATTATTTAATCTTTCAATTTTTAAATCTTTTAATCTCATATGTCTACCAATCCCTCTTTCTCAGGATCCAGTAAGAACCCCCGATAAAGATCGCAGACCAGATGATGCAGGCAATCATACTTTCCGCAGGATAATGAGCATCGTATTTTGCACCCATAACTTTCAGCATATTCAGTCGCATCAAAGGATTAGGAATCAGATTTGACATGCTTTCCAAGGGTAACAGGCTGGTGATGAAAAAATCATTTTCCAACACAGCTTTCCTCTGTTCGCCCTGCATTCCTGTTAGTTTCTGGTAAGCTTCCAAACCTGCTAAAATCTTTTCTAAGACCCAGTAAGCAAAGAAACCAAGGAATACAAACATTGATTTTCTCAGTAATATAGAAAGAAACATCAGGAAAGAGAAGAATGTAAACAGTTTTACAAAATAATTTCCTATATAATAAACCTCCGCATAAACTTTTGAAGCATCTGTAACCTTAGAATACTGATGTCCCAGAAACATTGCAATGATAAACACAATTAATGTGGAAACCGTTGTAAAGATAGTAATCGTTAAAAGTTTTGAACCTATAAATTCCTTTCTGCTCAGTCCGTCGATCGTGTTCTGCTTAAACATTCTGTTGGTGAATTCCTGGGAGATCGAAAAAACAATGATTAATCCAAGAAAGATCTTTAATAAAGCGACTATCCATGTGGTGAAATTCCAGATCTCCGGAAAATTGTAAATGCCCTGTTCTTTTAAATTGACGGTCCCTCCGAAAACATTCAGATCTACCAGTCCAATGAAAAGAAGAGCAATCAGAATGGCAAAATATAAGATAGTGAAAACCTTGAACGGTTTGTAGTTCAGGTTTTTATAATATTCTAGTTTTAATAGTTTAAGCATGGGTATTCGTATTTTTTACAAGTTCAAGAAATTGAGACTCCAGAGACAATTTTTTCTTCGTTAAATGAGAAAGGTAGATTCCTTTTTTAGCAAGCTTCTGATTCAAAGTTGAAGCAGAAATAGAGGCATCATCTCGAATCTGGGCTTTGATGATCTCGCCGTCTGCTTTCACGGCACTGAACCACTGCAATTCTTCCAAAGCATTTAAAAGGAGCGTATTGTTGTCTGCCTTTAATTCAAAATAGCCGTTGTTGGCTGTTATTTCATCCACCCGCCCGCAATAAATAGAATTTCCCTCTTTCAAAACAATGACGTGACTGCATATTTTTTCGATCTCGTCCAGAAGATGGCTGGCGATGATAATGGTAATGCCTTGTTTGGCGATATTGCTGATGATATCCCGGATCTGGATAATTCCTTCGGGATCCAAACCGTTGGTCGGTTCGTCCAGGATCATCACCTCCGGATTATTTAGCATGGCTGAAGCGATGGAGAGACGCTGCTTCATTCCCAGAGAATATGTTTTGAAAGCATCTTTTTTTCTTTCTAAAAGACCAACTGTTTTCAAGACTTCATCAATTCTTGTGTGGGGAGTTCCCTTGATCTCAGCAACAATCTTAAGATTTGTTTCAGCATCCAGATACGGATAAAAATTAGGCTGTTCTATAATAGCTCCTATCTTTTTCAGGGTATCCGGATCAGTTCCTTTCTGTCCAAACCAATACCAATCTCCGCTGGTTGGATTGATCGTAGACAGCAGCATTCCGAATGTAGTAGATTTCCCGCTTCCGTTGGGGCCTAATAAGCCATAGACATTTCCCCTTTCCACGTCAAAGGAGATATTGTTGACAACAGTCCTTTTGAATTTTTTAGTTAAATTCTTTACTGACAAAATTTTTTCCATGTAATTTGTTTTACATAGTAGTAGTCTATATAAATTAGGTATTGTTACAGTATTTTTGTTTTTTTTAGATAATATTTTTAATCCAATACCAAAATTCAATGTAATGAGATTCACGGTATTATTGTTTTATGGATGTAACTATTTTTATGAGATACAGACCTATTGAGGAAACATTACACCAAAAAACAGAACTATGAATGTTATGAAATGGATAAAAAGACTGTTAATGGCTTTGCTTTTAATAGTCATCCTGTTATTAATTGCCGGATTTATTTTTGAAAGGATATCCCGCTCAGTGGCTGAAAAAATTCAGCCCGACGGTCAGTTTGCAGAAGTTGAAAATCATAAGATACATTATCTGATGGAAGGAAAAGGTGGGCCTACAGTAGTTTTTGAAACCGCTTTCGATCCCGCGGGCCATCTTCAGTGGTATCATATCCAGAAAAATCTTCCAAAAAACTATACTACATTCTCCTACGACAGATCCGGAATTCTGTGGAGTGAGAGAGGAATCAATCCTAAAACAGGGGAGAAGATAGCCGAAGAGCTTCATAGCCTGCTTGAAAAATCAAAAGCTCCCAAACCTTATATCCTTGTCGGGCACTCTTTTGGAGGGATGCTTACCCGTTTTTTCGTACAAAAATATCCGGCGGATGTGGCAGGAGTGATATTGGTAGACAGCCAGTATCCGGCAGATGAAAAATACCTGTCACCTGAGATGCATAAAATGGTAAATCAAGGGCTTCCGGGAGGATTTCTCCAGTTTGCAAACACTTTCGGTATGGCAAGACTTATGTTTGGAAATATGTTTCCGGCCACTTCGGAGTACAAATTCCAAAACTCTGTTATGCCTGCACTGCTTTACAAAAGTGCTGATGCTACTCTGGAGGAACAGGACCATATGAAATCTATTAAAACGGAGGCTGCTGCTATCAGTTCTTTTGGCTCTGTTCCTTTGTTTGTGATTACAGCCGGAGATAAGACCAGATACGACAGCTTTATTAAAAATGAGAAATTGAAAAATGAAATGCTTCAGGCGTGGGATAAAATGCAGAAAGATTTACTGAATTTATCTACCGACAGTAAACAGATCATTGTACCGAAAAGCGGACACTATATTAATCAGGACCAGCCGAAGATCATAGAAGAAGCTGTAAACGATATGGTTAAAAAAGTCAAAACCCGATAACAAGCATCATCAACGTATAATTTTAACTTAAACCTGGAAGCAAGCACCCCAAAACTCGAATCCCAGATCACGCACCCTCAATTTTACTACATTTTCAATAGATTTTAAGATTAAAATATTAAATTTGATAGAATTAATCGGTAGTTTATGAAGTTAATTGAGTTAGCTAAAGAGCTTAATGTTTCTGCAGAAGCGATCAAACAGTTTATTCAGGATTTTGATCTTGAGCTGGGCGTCTGCATCAGTACCAACTTTGAAGTGAAGAAAGACTTCGAAAGGTTTGCCCGTGAAAACCAGGCCTTTTTAAAGCTTTATGAAAAAGATCTGGACAAAAATAAAACCCTGGAACAGATCGCTGAAGTGATCAATCAGCCCAAAGAAAAAATCGAAGAAGCGATTAAAGAAGGGAACCCCAATATTTTTGATAACGGCTTTTTCCGTTCATCAATCTCAAGCTATGGCATAGACAATAAGCTGGGTGGCAATTATCAGTTTGTCTATGATTATTTCGGGCAGAAAACTACCCTTCAACACAGAGATTTTATCGGATACAGAGATCTGTTCTTTTATATATCAGCCGTTTTAGAACCCTTCTTAAATCCTCAGCAGATCAAAGATTGGGGAATTCATAAACCTGCAGGAATTATTCTGTACGGACCCCCGGGAAGCGGAAAAATATTCTGGGCAACCAAAATCGCCGAGATCATCGGATATCAATTTAAAGAAGTCAAAAAACATTATTTGGGAACATCGTTCATAGACGGGAACAAAACCAACTTCAATGATTTTCTGCTCACTATGATGAAAGAAGAAAAAGTCCTGCTTTTCCTCGATGATTTTGATGAGATCATGATGGAAAGAAGAGCGGAAACGGATGTTGCTTCCTGTAATCTGGAAACTCAGGAGCTGATCCTGCATTATATCGGGAAATTTGAAAAAGAAGAACTGCTGATGATCGGTTCTGCCAATTCTGTTTCGGAGATTGACGAAGAAATTCTTGCTCCGGGAAGATTTGATGTGATGATTCCTATATTTCCACCCAATGCTGCAGAGCGTTCAGAAATTATTCTATATGCGATGACCAGAGAGCTTGAGGAAGATTCTCTTCTTTATAAGATTCTCAAAAACAACAAAGCAGATAAAGTTCCGTTCTGGCATGAGATCTCGTCTAAAATGAAGGCATTCAGCAATACCATGCTCATTGATTTTACACAGAGTCTGAAGAAACGTCTTAAAAACCAATATCAGAGAACTAAAAATGAAAACCTGAAGATCGATCAGAAACTTTTGGAGGCAGCTTTGAGAGATGCTGCCGGAAAGCTGACCGGAGAATATCTGGATCAGGTTGCAAGATTCCTGGCAGACACGGTTATCAATAATTTTGACGAATTCAAATTAAGGATTCAGGCTTTGAAAAAAGAGCTGGATACTTATAAAGCCGTTGAAGAGCCAAGAAGAGCAATCGGTTTTCAGCACAATGGGGAAGACGGACATGATGCTGCAAAAGGGTGAAGCCGGGTTTGAGAGCAGGAGGGTTTTGAGTGTTTGGGAATCTGATTGATAAAAGAGTTTAAGGATCTTAATCTCAGTCTAAATCTTTGCATTAGCCTAATATCTGACATCTGAAATTTAGTATCTAAAAGCTTCTGTCATTAATCATACCATAAAAATTACTCATCACTTATTACTCATTACTTATGAACAGCATCTGGGAACTGGAAACATTTTACAGAAAAAGAGATATTGTCATCATCGGAGCCGGGTTTTCCGGGCTCTGGACTGCTGTATCCATTAAGGAAAAATATCCTGAAAAATCTGTTTTAATTATTGAAAGAAATACGGTTCCGCTCGGAGCTTCAACCCGGAATGCAGGTTTTGCCTGCTTTGGAAGCTTAACGGAAGTCATTGCCGATTCCGGCAACATGGGCTGGGAAAAAACACTGGCTCTGGTTAAGATGAGGTTTGAAGGGCTCCGGAAGATCAGAAAATATTTTAAGGACAGCGAAATAGATTTTGAACTTAATGGAGGTTATGAAATTCTAAATAGCGATGAGCATTTACAGCAGTTAGATACAGTAAATGAAAAACTTAAACTAATAACCGGTCTCGAAAAAACCTATTTTCTTAACCAGCAGAAGATCGAGGAATTCGGTCTTGGGAAATCTGAATTTCTGATTGAAAACCCTTGCGAAGGAAGTCTCCATTCCGGAAAATTATTGCAGAAGCTTTTAGAAAAATGCAATGAGCTGAAAGTCGAGTTCCTTTTTGGAACAGAAGTGAATAGCATTGATGAAAATACAGGAGAAATTGAGATCTGTCTTTCGGAGGATCTATCTGTAAAATGTGATCAGATTATTTACTGTACGAATGCTTTCAGTGCACAGTTTCTTGAAAAAGAGGAAATTATTCCGGCACGGGGACAGATTCTTTTAACGGAACCCATTAACGGACTGAAACTCAGAGGAACCTTCCATTATGACGAAGGATTTTATTACTTCAGAAACCTCGGAAACAGGGTTCTCTTAGGCGGCGGAAGAAATCAGGATTTTAAAACCGAAGAAACAACCGTTTTTGAAACCACAGAATTTCTACAAAAACATTTGGAAACTTTTTTAAAAGAAGTTATTTTACCAAAGCAGGACTATAAGATTGCGCTTCGCTGGTCAGGAATCATGGCCATGGGCTCAGAAAAAACTCCGATCGTAAAACAGCTTTCAGAAAGGCAGTTCTGTGCGGTAAGGCTTTCAGGAATGGGAGTTGCACTGGCTCCGAAGATAGGAGAAATGATGGCTGAAATGATTTAATATAATAACAAATGATGAAAAAAACACTACTTATTCTGGGCTTGGCATGCTCAGTCTTTTGCCTGTGTCAGAAAACAGAAATGACAGCTGCATTTAAAACCAAAAACTATAAAGAAGCGCTTTCCTTAGGGCAAAAAGCACTTGAAAATAACCCGGATGATTTTGAGACCAATCTTATCATAACCGCATCTTATAATAGCCTTGGAGATTTCCAGAATGCTTTTCTCTATTCAAAAAAACTTGAAAATCTGGCACAGAGTGATGAACAGAAAAGTTGGACCTTCATGCAGCTACTAGTTGTACATTATGGGGTGGGTGATAAAAAAACTTCGAAGGATTATTATGAAAAGGCAAAAAAGATTAATGCTCCGGAAAAAGCAATGTCGGAATTGGCTGCCATAGGGAAACTATTTGGATTTGACGGCTTTTATGCTCACTGGAATACCATAGAAACTGAAAATATGATATTTCATTTTGAAAATTCGATCAACGAGGAAACCCGGAATGAAATTGCAAAAACAAGACAAAATGCCTTTATAAAAAACAACGAGTTTTTCAAAGCAGATCTGCCTAAGAAAATCGATTTTTTTGTCTGGGGTTCCAATGAAATTTATAACCAGTTTTTAAAGCGCAGCTTAGGATTTACTGTACCCAATTATTGCGTTTCCCATAACAGGCTGAATCAGACTGCCGGGCATGAAATTGCCCATAATCTTAGTTTTTGGCAGGGAAATAGAGGGAAAATCACTACACAGTTCATTAATGAAGGAATAGGAGTATGCTTTGATCAAAGCAGCAAAGATAAATTGGAAACGGCTAAAGAAGCTTATAAAAAATCTCCGGTCGACATCAAAAAAGTCTGGGCAGAAAACCGGAAAATTGACAGTGAAATTTTATATCCTGTTTCTGGTGCATTTGTCCGGTTTTTAATCAGGTATGATAAAACTAAATTTATTGAGCTCAATAACAATCAAACCTATGAAAATGCTAAGAAGATCTATGGAGATGAAATAGATGTTCTGATCCAAAATTTTACGGATAAACTGAAATAGTGAAGTGCTCACAAAAGAATTCCGTATTTTTGCATAAAATAAAAAATTCGTGATCAACAACGACCAGATAAAAGAAGTTCAGTCCAGAATTAGTGACTTATATAAATATCTTCAGATCGAAAAAAAGAAGATAGAAATAGCGAATGATGATGAAAAAACCGCTGCACCCGAATTTTGGGACAATCCAAAAGAAGCCGAAGTATTTCTGAAGCAGCTCCGTTCCAAAAAAAGATGGGTAGAGGATTATGAAGAGATCAGTACGCAGTTTGAAGACCTGCAGGTGCTGGCAGAATTTGCCAAAGAAGATCCGGACTCGGAAAAAGAGCTGGATGAAACATTTCCGCAGCTTGTAGAAAAAATAGAAGATCTGGAATTTAAAAATATGCTTTCCAATGAAGGAGATGAGCTTTCTGCTGTTCTTCAGATCACGGCGGGAGCCGGGGGTACGGAAAGTTGTGACTGGGCTTCGATGCTGATGAGAATGTACACTATGTGGGCTGAAAAACAGGGGTATAAAATCCGTGAGCTTAACTATCAGGAAGGTGAAGTAGCCGGAGTGAAAACCGTTACATTGGAAATCGATGGTGAATATGCCTTCGGATATCTGAAAGGTGAGAACGGGGTACACAGGCTGGTAAGGATTTCACCTTTCGACAGCAATGCAAAACGCCATACCAGTTTCGTTTCAGTATATGTTTATCCTTTAGTGGACGATACCATTGAAATCAATATCAATCCTGCCGATATTTCATTTGAAACCATGAGGTCTTCCGGAGCCGGGGGACAGAACGTAAACAAGGTAGAAACTGCTGTACGTCTCCGCCACGCACCAACCGGAATTATTATTGAAAACTCAGAGTCCCGTTCCCAGCTTCAGAATAAAGAAAAAGCCATGCAGCTCCTCCGTTCAAGACTTTATGAAATGGAGCTTGAGGCACGTATGAAAGCAAGAAATGAGATAGAGGCCAATAAAATGAAAATAGAATGGGGCAGCCAGATCAGAAATTATGTGATGCATCCGTATAAACTTGTGAAAGACGTTCGTTCCGGTCACGAAACCTCAGATGTGGATTCCGTCATGAACGGAAATCTTACACCATTCCTGAAAGCCTTCCTGATGGCCGATGGTACCGCTGTTTCAGACGATGATATGGACTTGTAAAATATCATGTCCGTATTTTAGTTAAAATCTTATAATTAATTTTTGTTTAAGACTTTTTACGCTTACTTTTGTTGTTAATCGTTATATATGGAAGATTTCAATAGCTGGAGAGATTTACTGAACCCCGAGTTTTATATTAAAATGGGTGGGTTCTGGCTTATTTTATTTATTGTTTTTGCTGAAACAGGTCTTTTTGTAGGATTTTTCCTGCCTGGAGATTCATTACTGTTTGTGTCAGGAATTTACGCTGTTGAAATTATCAAAGAGACTTTTGGCTCCACCGGGAGCGACTTTTTAGATACGACTATTCTGGCTTCCTGTGTAGCACTTGCTGCTATTATCGGGAATGAGGTTGGATATTATTTTGGCGTGAAAACAGGTCCCGCTTTATATAAAAAGCAGGATACTATGCTGTTTAAGAAGAAATACCTTTACCAGGCCCACGACTTTTTTGAAAAGCACGGAGCATTGGCGATCATTATGGCCAGATTTTTACCAGTGGTAAGAACCTTTACTCCCATAGTTGCAGGTATCGTGAAAATGGACAAAAAAGAATTTTTGAGAGATAATATTATCGGTGCTGTTCTTTGGTCATTCATTCTGATCTTTGCCGGACATTATCTGGACAAGCTTTTCCAGGAGCAGTTCGGTATCAATTTAAAAGAGAAGCTGGAGCTTATTATTATCATCATCGTGTTAGTAACAACACTTCCGGTAATCATCAAATTTGTTTTCGGGAAAAAAGAAGATTTCTCTAAATACGAAGACAAAGAGCCTGAATAAGACTACAAATACAAAAATATAGATAACCTGTCTTTCGGCAGGTTATTTTTTTATCCATTCCAGAATATTCGGATAGATAATGCTGTCTCTTTTTACCTTGCTGAAAAACCTCGGAACATGGCCTGTTTTTTCCATAAAGATGAGCTTATGAGGGACATGCTGTTGGGTAAGCGCAGAATCCATAGATAATCCCTGATGCTGATTCACCAGGAAGTCTTTATTACCCTGGAACAATAAAGTGGGAACGTTGGATATATTGGCGACCGGGCTTGCTTCCTTAAAAGCTTCAGATATATTCTTACGGTCAAATTTTGTTCCTACCACTTTCTGAAAGGTCGGAGAAGTATATTTAGAATAAAATGAATTCAGGTATTGCGGGCTGTAAAAATCCGTCGGGCCGCTCATTGAAATGATCTTTTTGATCTGTTCAGGATGTTTGTATCCGTAGAGCAGGGCAAGATGACCGCCGGCGCTTTCCCCGAGCAGAATATAATTGTCCGGCTGAAGCTCTGCCTTTTCCGCCAGCGAATTGAACTTTTCAATGGCTGCGCCAATATCTTCCAGCTGCTGCTTATAAGTGATATTTTTACGCTTTGAAACCAGTCTGTAATTCATATTGATGCTCGGAATCTTATGTTCAAAAAGCATTTTCTGCACCTGAATCATGTGTTCCTTTTTTCCCAGAGTCCAGGCACCTCCATGTACAATAAGTACTACAGGTACATCTTGTGCATAATCCAACGGAAGGAAAACGTCCATTTTCTGTCTTTTGTGCTCACCGTATTTTAAATTATATATTTTCTGCTGTCCGCCGGTGCCTACCCAGACCCTGAATTTTGTATTGCATGACTGCAGCACGAAACTAAGACATCCTACAACAAAAAAATGGTATCTGAGAACGAGCTTTTTCATAAGATAAAATTACGGAATATTATCAGTATAGATTAGCCCCGAAAAATGATTTTTGTTATCAGAAATTCTTTTTGAATACATGAATTACTTTTATACTGACATCTTTTAATAGGAGAGTTTTTCTTTTTTTATAAGCTTCCACTGTCCACTATTGTATTCAAATGTATAAGCATAATAGCCTTTGGGAATATTTCTGATTTCGACATTGACAATATCCTTAGCGGCATAAAGGCCAAAATCTACTTTTAACCTAGTGTTGTAGGGATGAAATTCAGCTTTCTGCTTATTTCCTGGATAATAATATACCATTCCGTATTTTGTAGGATCTGGAACCTGTGGAAAGGTTTCGATAAAATTATAATAACCTTCTTGTTCATAATCATTTAAAAAAACAGTATTAACGGGAATTCTTCCAAAGCCGTAAGTGGGGAAAAGGTTTTTCTTTAATTTTTTTGCAGCATAATCAAACGTATCCTTTGTCCAGAAAAGCTGATCAAGAAATAAACTTTTATTGAACCCTAAAGTTGACATTGAAGCACAATTGCTAATGTTATCATTGACAAAGGTATTAACGTGAATGCTTACCGATATGTTGTTTTTGGGGAATAATTCTTTTGGAATACTGTTGAATATGACCGTTCTCAACGCCTCAAACTTTTCTTTTTCCCGGATATGTTTTTCTTTAAATTCTTTTAAAACTTTCTCTTCTTTTTTAAAGAATTCGTCACAATTATTTGAAGGACATCCGTTAACTTCAGCAACACCGGGAATTGTAGGACAGGCATCATCTTTATCCAGAATGCCGTCGCTATCTGTATCCGGCCACGGGCAGCCGTTATTTTCAGCTTCCCCTTTTTCGTTGGGGCATGCATCTTCCTTATCAATGACACCATCACCGTCATTGTCTGGCCACGGGCAACCTTTAATTTCTGAGAAACCGCTTTCTTTCGGACATTTGTCAAGATAAAAAATAACACCGTCTTGATCTTCATCCGAAAGGCAGATCTTTTTAGAGTATTGTTTTTTACATTTTCTGAACAGTTCTTTGTTTTTCATTTCCTGAGAATGTAAACAGAGTGCTGAAAATAGTAAGAATATAAAATATTTTTTCACTTTTTAATCTTATCAGGTTGGAGATCATTTGTATTTCTCAGTTTATTGTTTCTCTGCCGTTTTTGATGAAAGTCCTTTTTTGATGGTAATTACACCTTTCTCGCCCTCTTTGAAGATAAAAGTAATTTCACTGTCATCATCCTGCAGAAAAAACGAATGGTCATTTTCAGCCAGCATTCTTACTTTTGGTTCGTTGTTATTCTGAATAAAAAGCTGTCCTTTTTCATACAAAATATGGATTGTATTATCTTCCGACAGTTTATAATTACCCGCATATTTTTTAAGAATGGAATCATCCGGTAGCATTTCTTCTTTGGGCTTTGGAAGCTCATAAGGTTGACTTAAAAGCGCACCCAGAATTGTATTTCCTGCTTTCTCCAGCTTTTTACTGGTAATATTGTTGAGCAGAATAATGCAGATGTCATCATCAGGAATCATGGCAAAATAACTTGTCGCGCCTTCAATATTTCCTCCATGATTAATCACTTTCTTTCCGTAAAGATCATCAATAAACCAACCATAGCCGTAGCCGCTTAGAAAAGGTGTTGTTGCCTTCCTGAATGCTTCTTTAGAAACAATCTTATAATCTCGGAGTCCTTTATAATATTTGTAAAGATCTTCAGCTGTGCTGTAAATCTGCCCTGCAGAGGCTGTTAATTCAGGATTCCAAATTTCTGTTTTTTCCTGTCTTGTTTTTGAAAGGTAAGCGTAAGGAACTGTTTTGTCCGGGCTTTTCAGTGTCGGATAGTCAAAGCCGGTATGATTCATTTTCAGCGGATCTAAGATAAATTTCCTCACAGCATCTTCATAGGAAAGGCCTGTGATTTTTTCAATAATAACCCCAAGCAGGATGTATCCTGAATTGGTGTATGAAAACTGACTTCCCGGCTCAAAATCTAAAGGTTCGTCCTTGAAAAAGGAGATTTCTTTATTTAGGCTGATGCTTTCTCCCGTATGAAGAAGGCGGAAATATTCCTTGTTGCGCAATGGTTCATAAATTCCTGAAGTGTGAGTGAGGAGATGCTCGACTGTAATCTCATTTCCTCTGGGATAATCTGCAATAAATTTAGAGATAGGATCTTTTACAGAGAGTTTTCCTTCCTCGCTTAGCTTTACGATAGTTAATGCAGTAAAAGATTTCGTTAAAGAAGCAATCTGGTAAATGCTGTTGTTTTGATTAGGAATTTTCTTTTCTGCGTTCTGCCAGCCGTAAGACCTTTCGAAGATCGTCTTGTTTTGATGGATAAGTGCTGTCCCGTTGAATTTGTTGATCGCAGAATAAGCTTGGATAATGTTATCTATTTCCTCCTGTTTTTTCCTTTCCGGATTTTCTCTGTCGACATCCGCTTTATTCTGAGATTTCAATGGAGAACAGAACGTACTAAAAATCATGAATCCTGAAAAAAGAATATAATGTTTACAGCGCATGGTATATTGTTTAAAACATGGTAAAAGTAAGCAGAGTTTTGTTCAGTTGCACTGCCAGTGATCAGAAAATATTTAAAATTAATAGTCAGAAACAAATTGAAAATAGATTTTAATAATTATTTTTGCTCGACTTAACATAAATTAAAAAAACATTAAAATAATATGGCATCTGGTTTTTTTGCAATTTTAGATGATATAGCGGCACTGATGGATGATGTAGCGGTCACAAGTAAAATAGCTACACAGAAAACAGCGGGTATCCTGGGAGATGACCTGGCTGTGAATGCAGAGAAAGCCACAGGTTTTCTTTCCTCACGGGAAATTCCGGTTTTGTGGGCAATTACAAAAGGCTCATTCATCAACAAATTGATCATTCTGCCTGTTGTGTTTTTACTCAACTGGCTGTATGCTCCGGCAATTAACTACGTATTGATTCTTGGAGGATTATATTTGGCTTTTGAAGGTGTTGAAAAAATTATTGAATTTCTTTTTCACCGCGAAAAGGAAGGTTACGAAGTTGTGGAAGAAATTATAGAAGACGAAAAAAGTGATGAAGAGATAGAAAAAGCAAAGGTAAAATCGGCAATTACTACAGATTTTATTTTATCAATTGAGATTGTAATTATTGCTTTAGGAACAGTTTTGGAAGAAAATCATCCTTTCATTACCCAGATTTTAGTAACCAGTTTGGTGGCATTTATTGCGACTGTGGGAGTTTACGGAATTGTTGCTTTAATCGTAAGAATGGATGATGCAGGATTTAAATTAATCAAGAAAAGCAATGATAAAGGCTTCTTTGGGAAGCTTGGACATCTATTGGTGAAAGCTCTCCCTATCGTTATTAAGGCTTTGGGCGTTATCGGTACAATTGCCTTAATCATGGTAGCTGGTGGTATTTTTGCCCATAGAGTTGAATTTCTTCACCATGTTTTACCTTCCTGGTCTTCTAATGAGTTTCTGACTATTTTAAAAGAAATTATTCTGGGTCTTATAGGAGGGCTAGGAGCTGTAGCTGTTTTTACAGCAGGAAAGAAGATCTACTCACTGGCATTTAAGAAATAACCGATTACCGATATAAAACAAAAAACTCAGCAGTACTGTACTGCTGAGTTTTTTTATATTTGAATACAAGAAGCCTTGCAGGTCTCTTATATTAATTGAATAAATCTTTCACTTTATCAAAAAAAGTCTTTTCTTTTCCGGAAGGTTCTGCAACCATTTCTCCGCTTGACATCTGTTTTTCAAAGAAATCTTTTTGTTCTTTAGTCAGTTTTTGCGGGGTCCATACATTAATGTGGATGAACATATCACCTTTTCCATAGCTGTCGATGCTTGGAAGGCCTTTTCCTGCCAGTCTAAGGATCTTTCCGGACTGTGTACCCGGATCAACAGTAATTTTCACTTTACCGCCTACTGTAGGAACTTCTTTCTTAGTTCCCAAGGCAGCTTCTGCAAATGAAACATATAATTCCTGGTGAAGATTATCTCCTTCTCTCTTGATTGTTTTATCTACTTCCTCTTCAATGATTACCAATAAGTCTCCCGGAATTCCTCCGAAAGGAGCATCATTTCCTTTTCCTCTTACATTAAGCTGGATACCGTCTCTTGCCCCTGCCGGAATATTGATGGAAATTTCTTCCTCATCTTTTATTAATCCCTGTGCATTGGCTCCTGCCGGAATTTTATCTGCCACTTTCCCGATTCCCTGACAGGTGCTGCAGGTAGTCTGTGTCTGCATCTGTCCGAACATCGTGTTCATCACTTTGAGCTGCACACCGGAACCGTTACAGGTAGGGCATACTTTTGAAGTGGCACCTTCCGCCATCTTCATTTTTTTTACTTTGATAGTTTTTTGCGTTCCGTTCACCATTTCTTCAAGGTTCAGCTTGATTCTGATCCTTAAATTGGAACCTTTCACCTGCTGGCGTCCTCCGCCATTTCCACCAAAACCGCCGAAGCCTCCACCGAAAATATCTCCAAACTGGCTGAAAATATCCTCCATGTTCATACCTCCGCCGAAGCCTCCGCCTCCGAAACCTCCATTACCGCCCATCCCGGCATGGCCGAACTGGTCATATCTGGCACGTTTCTGGTCGTCGCTCAGTACTTCATAAGCCTCTGCAGCTTCCTTGAATCTCTCCTCAGCCTCCTTATCTCCTGGGTTTTTATCCGGGTGATATTTGATAGCCATTTTTCGGTATGCTTTCTTTATCTCGTCAGCTGATGCAGATTTACTGATCTCAAGAACTTCGTAATAATCTCTTTTTGACATGTTGATTATAATTGATTATTGATAAATGATAACTGATGCCTATTGCGTATGGCTTAAAGCCTGCTGCCAATCAATTATCTATCACCATTTATCATTTATTTAATATTAGTTTCCTGTTACTACTTTTGCAAAACGTATTACTTTATCACCTAAAGTATATCCTGTTTCAATAACATCTACGATTTTGCCTTTCAGATCTTCAGATGGAGCAGGAATCTGAGTAATGGCTTCATGGAAATCTACATTGAACGTATCACCTGCATTAACTTCCATAGCTTTTAAGCCCTTTTCAGTAAGTTTGTTTTTAAATTTCTGATAGATCAGCTCAACACCCTGAAGGTCAGATGGATTTCCGTTTTTGGCGATTTCTTTTAGAGCTCTTTCAAAATCATCCAAAACTCCCAACATAGAAACCATCATATCCTGGTTGGCATACTGGAAGAATTCCATCTTCTCTTTAGTTGTTCTTTTTTTATAGTTTTCGAATTCAGCGTACAATCTGATATAACGGTCTTTTTCTTCTGCCAAAAGTTCCTCTGCAGAAGGAGATTCTGTCACATTGTTCCCAGATACCGCTTCGTCCTGAATGTTGTTTACTTCCTGATTATTGATGCTTTCTTCGTTAATATCCTGGTTTTCCATAATTCAATATTTATTTAAAGAATTGATTGACAAAGAACCTGCCAAATACAAAAAATGGACATTAAGGCAGAAAAATGGAGAAGCAAATGGTTGTGAATGGTCAATTTTGCTTCGCAAGTGAATGGTCAATTATGGGTTGGGAAAACGATTGACAATTGAGTATTTACCATTTACTATTGTTCATTTTTAACTGTGAATGGTCAATTTTGCTTCGCAAGTCAATGGTCAATTATTTATTTGGTAAAATTCACAATTCACAATTCACCATTAACCATTCACCATCCACCATCTACTTTTCATCCTGCAAACGTCTGATACAACAGGTACAGATTCAAAATAATAATGACAAAAGAAATAATCCAGACACTGACTTTTAAAACAGGCTTATTCACGAATTCTCCCATTTTGGTTTTGTCGTTGGTAAACATAACCAGAGGAACTACCGCAAAACTCAGCTGCATAGATAAAATGACCTGACTTAAAACCAATAAATCTGTTGTTCCCTGTTCACCATAAATAATAGCGACAATTAGTGCGGGAATAACAGCAATAAGTCTCGTGATCAGTCTTCTCAGCCATGGTTTTAACCGGATATTTAAGAATCCTTCCATAACGATCTGTCCTGCAAGTGTTCCTGTAAGTGTAGAATTTTGTCCTGAAGCCAGTAAGGCAATCGCAAAAGCAATACTTGCCATAGAGGCACCTAAAATAGGAGTCAGCATTTTATAGGCATCATGAATATCTGCTACGTGTTCATTTCCTGTAGTATGGAAGGTTGCGGCTGCAAGAATAAGAATGGCTGCATTGATAAAGAAGGCCAGCATCAATGAAACTGTACTGTCCAGAGTGGCAAATTTTATTGCTTCCTTTTTTCCTTCCCGGTCACGCGAATAATCTCTTGTCTGAACAATACTGCTGTGCAGGTACAAATTATGGGGCATTACGGTTGCTCCCAAAATACCGATAGCGATATAAAGCATTGCCGGATTTTGGATAATTTCCTTTTGAGGAACCAATCCACCGAGGATTTCATTGAAAGCCGGCTGTGAAATTATAATTTCATAAATGAAGCAGGCCAAAATAATGAAAATGAGCCCGCCAACAATACTTTCTATCCATCGGAAGCCTTTAGCCTGAAGCAAAAGAATAATCAGAACATCCACTGTGGTAATCACAATTCCCCAGGTAAGAGGAATGTGAAAAAGGAGATTCAATGCAATGGCAGAACCAATTACCTCGGCGAGATCGCAAGCAGCAATGGCTATTTCACAAAACACCCACAGAATAAAATTGGTGGTAGGATTGAAGTGATCACGACAGGCCTGAGCAAGGTCCCTTTCGGCAACAACCCCTAATTTTACAGATAAATGCTGTAAAACCATTGCGAAAATATTTGAAATAAGAATCACAGAAAGCAGGGTATACCCGAACTGAGCACCTCCGGCAATATCCGTAGCCCAGTTTCCCGGATCCATATATCCAACAGCAATCATTAGTCCCGGACCGGCAAATGCCAGATATTTTCTCCAAAACGGAGCATTTCGGGGCACTTTTATAGAGGAATATACCTCAGAGAGGGAATGGGATGTTTTATCTTTACGCCAGGCGCTATTTAATTTAAAATTCATAAATGTTAGAAATGACTAACAAATTTAATTAAATAAATATAAATATGAAAGTATGGAATAAAAAAAATCCCGGAAATTAATTTCCGGGATCCTATTTTTAAAGATTCTAAAGATCTATTTTGCAAATCTTACAGACATTTTTCTGTCTGCAGCTCTTTCTGCATCAGAAGCTTTAGCATCTACTGTTGCAAACTTGCTTCCGTAACCTTCAGCTCCTAAAACCTGAGCACCAACTCCTGCTTTTCCTAAAGCACTTTTGATGAAATCAGCTCTGGCCTGAGATAATTTTACGTTAGAAGCTTCATTTCCTGTTTTATCAGTGTAGCCTCCGATTTTAATTTTTGCATCCGGGAATGCCTTTAAAATAGCTACCAAGTTATCAAGCTGTCCTTGCGAACCGGCTTCCAGCTCAGTAGAGCTTCCCATTTTGAAGTTTACATGGTCAAAATCATACCACTTATCTTTCAATGCTGCATCATCAGCTGCATTTTTATAATTACCTGACTTAAGGAAAGTAATCATCTGATCTTCCATTCCTCCTTTGTAACCTTTCAGCATTACACCATTAAGATCGATATTTTCATCTGTTCTGGTCGTTGTTGCAGTTGTAGTTGTCGCAGAAGTATCTGCAGGAGTAATGGTAGCTGCAGTATCAGTGGTTGATCCTGTAGAATCCACTACTGTGGTAGTTGTGGTTGTTTCTTTCTTCTCACACTGCTTCCAAATAAAATATGCTGCAGCGATTAAAAGTAAAAGCGGAAGCAACCATTTCCAGATCGAACCTCCGCCATCATTATTGTTTCTGTCAGGATTGGTTCCTGTAGATGTAGTACTTCTTGTAACTTCTACTTTAGGCTCTTGTCTTGGAGTTGCTTCTGCATGAGAACTGCTCCCTCCAAACCAGCTTCCTAAATTTAGGGATGCTAAAGAAAGTCCTGCCGGTAAAAGTGAAGAAATAATTCCTTTTTGTTCACCCAACAGGTTTGAAATACCAGATTTACCCAAATTATTATCAGCAGCATATTTTCCGATAGTACCTACGGTAGCTCCTGTTACTAAATTAAGCAATGAACTGGAAGAATTATTGCTGATTCCTGCGTAAGTAGCAATAGCATTCACTATTCCGCCGATCTTGTCTCCAAAAATAGAGGTCAATAAATTGGAAATTATAGGGCTGCTGGACGCACCACCTACTAAATTTCCTAAAATTCCGCTTGACGAGGCATTGGTAATTGCATCCAAAACCCCCGGATTATCAGAATTATTGGCTAATCCTCCTACAACTGCAGGAAGCAATCCTCCAATCGCTTTTGAAATACCAGATTCGCTTTCTCCAAACTGAGAAGCTGCTTGCGAAATTAAAGCGGGACCTAACTGTCCTTTAATTAAATCAATGACATTTAAAGACATAATAAATTATTTTTTTAGATTAATGTTGCATAAATTTAAACAAAAATCTGTCCAAAAGTCATTTTTTTTAAATATTTATTTAATTTCCAGCGAAGTTTTTGAAAATCAGCAAAAATTATTAGTAAGCTTTTGCGAATAATACACGTCTTTGAGACGGTTTCCCGCTTATCAGAGAAATACCTTCTTCCATATCATCATCTAAAGGAATACATCTGATAGTAGCCTTCGTTTCATCCTTAATTTGTTCCTCTTCTTCAGCAGTTCCGTCCCAGTGTGCATAAATGAAGCCTCCTTTTTCTTCAAGAACTTTCTTGAAATCTTCATAAGTGTCAACTCTTGTAATGTTGTCTTTTCTGAAGTTTAAAGCTTTCTCATACATATCCTTCTGAATAGTCTGTAACAGTTCTTCGATATAAGAATCCAAACCGTCAATAGAACGAACTTCTTTTGTTAAATTATCTCTTCTTGCAATTTCAACAGATTTATTTTCAAGATCTCTTGGTCCCATTGCAATTCTCACAGGAACACCTTTCAATTCGTATTCTGCAAACTTCCATCCCGGTTTGTTATGTGTATCATCATCAAATTTAACAGAGATGCCTTTTGCCTTTAATTTAGCCTGGATATCAAGAGCTACTTCACTGATCTGCGCCAATTGCTCTTCTCCTTTGAAGATAGGAACAATAACTACCTGAATAGGAGCCAGTGTAGGAGGAAGCACCAATCCGAAATCATCGGAATGGGTCATAATCAAAGCACCCATGAGACGTGTGGAAGTTCCCCAGGAAGTTGCCCATGCATGTTCTATTTTTCCTTCTTTATTGGTGAATTTTACATCGAAAGCTTTCGCGAAATTCTGGCCTAAGAAGTGAGATGTTCCTGCCTGAAGTGCTTTTCCATCCTGCATCAATGCTTCGATACAATATGTTTCATCAGCCCCTGCAAATCTTTCAGACGGGGTTTTTAATCCTTTAATAACAGGCATCGCCATGAACTTTTCTGCAAAATCTGCATATACATCATTCATTTTTTCGGCTTCTTCCACAGCTTCATCTTTTGTAGCATGTGCTGTGTGCCCTTCCTGCCAAAGGAATTCCGCTGTTCTAAGGAACAGACGTGTTCTCATTTCCCAACGGACAACATTGGCCCATTGGTTGATCAGGATTGGAAGGTCTCTGTAAGACTGGATCCAGTTTTTATATGTATTCCAGATAATGGCTTCTGAAGTAGGGCGTACAATAAGCTCTTCTTCTAATTTAGCATCCGGATCTACAATAAGTTTGTGTGGATTGTCCGGATCTGTTTTTAATCTATAATGGGTAACTACTGCACATTCTTTAGCAAAACCTTCTGCATTTTTTTCTTCTGCCTCAAACAGGCTTTTGGGCACAAAAAGCGGGAAATAAGCATTAACGTGACCTGTTTCTTTGAATCTTTTATCCATTTCATCACGCATTTTTTCCCAGATTGCATATCCGTATGGTTTGATCACCATGCATCCTCGCACTCCAGAGTTTTCAGCTAAGTCAGCTTTTACCACCAACTCATTATACCATTTGCTGTAATCTTCGCTTCTTGAGGTTAATTTTGCCATTATTTTTTTTAATTTTTTTAACTTTTGTACATTATTGTAATCTAAAAATAAAAATCTATTTTTGATAGATTTTTTTACCAGTGTTTTGGTACATTTTTGGTACAGATTGCAAATATAATTTAAATTAAAAATCTTTACGTTATCATGAAAAGAAATATACATAAAAATTTGCTCGGTATGTTAAAATCCAAGGGGATTTTAGCAATATCAGGCGGATTGCTGCTTGTGTCCTGTGGTGCTCAAATGGGAGGATACACGGAGACCGATGGGGTGTACTATGACCCTAATAAAGATACACTGCCGGAAGGAGTGATCATCAATGATGGAGGTAACAGGGTAGGAGAAAACTATGACTATTATCAGGACTCTAATGTGATCCAGAACGCGCAGGCCAATTCCAGAGAACAAGACAACAAATATAGCACATGGAGCGATACTAACTGGAATACGAATGCTACTGATTCAGACTGGGGAACATTTGCCGGTTCTCAGACCAACTATTACGATAATTCCTGGGGCTCTCCCTGGGGATGGTATGGCGGTTATAGCCCTTATTGGGGAATGAACCGTGGCTGGGGCTGGGGAATGAATATGTCTTGGGGCTGGGGTGGATCTTTCGGATGGGGCTGGGGAAGTCCTTACTGGGGATATGGATATTCTCCTTATTGGGGAGGATATTATGATCCGTTCTGGGGCGGTGGTTACGGTTATCCATATTGGGGCTGGAATGGCGGCTACTGGGGTAATGGTTACAGACCGGTTTACAGAAGAAGCAGCGGTGGTGGATTCAGCAATCCCGGTTTAACCAATGCGGTTTACAGAACCAATACTTCCGGCTTCCGAAACAGTGGAAACGGTTTCCGAAATACACCGACCAACAACGGTTTTAGAAACAGCAGTACGAACAGCGGTTTCAGAAACAATGGTTCCTATAACAACGGCGGCTTCAGACAGGGAAATGGCAGTTACAGAACACAGCCACAATCGGGCGGATTCCGTAATTCAAATTCTCAAAGGCCTAATTATAACTCTCAGCCTAACTACAACAATGGAGGCTTCAGATCCAATGACAATGGAGGTTTCAGATCAAGCGGAGGCTCTTCAGGCGGTGGCTTCAGAGGTGGCTCTTCAGGCGGAGGCGGTATGAGATCCGGCGGTGGAGGCGGTGGCTTCAGAGGTGGCAGATAATTTCAAATTAAATAACTATTAAAAAAATAATGTTAAAAAAATCTTTAGTATTAATGAGTGTTTCTGCTGCATTTTATGCACAGGCACAGGATGTTTCTATATTGAGAAATACTGTAGATGTTTATTCCAGCACTCCTATGGTGGGTTCTTCAAAGTTTAATGCAATGGCGGGAGCTAACGGAGCATTAGGAGGTGATGCCAACTCACTGCTTACGAACCCTGCCGGTTTAGGAGTAGCTATTTCCGGAGAAGTTTCCGGAACATTATCTATTGCAGGAAATAAAAATAAAAGCAGCTGGGGAGGAACTTCCATTGATTACAGCAAAACCAATACGGATCTTGGAAATGTCGGAGGGGTTATTGCTTTTCCTCTGATGAGTGAATCAGGATGGAAGTTTATTAATATCGGTATTAATTTTTCCAATCAGTCCCTTGATAATTATGTAGAATCTCCCGGAAGCAGTAATGTGATTAAAGATTTTACTGATAAAAGCGCATCATTTGCAGGTCATGCTTACAACAGATACGGGAACCTTTCAAAAACAAGTTTTGGGGTAGGTGCCAATTATAACCATAATGTATATGTCGGAGCAGGATTCAATTTTTTCAATGCTTCTATAGATCAGTATGATACGGCAGCTTTCAAATCATTGAGTAATGGTTCCATAGAATATTTCGACAGACAGAACACACCGATGTTTGAAAGATCTTCAGGTTTTTCTGCTTCCTTGGGAGTTATCGGCAAACTGAGTCCTAATTTCAGAATTGGTGGTGCCATAGAAACCCCGACATTCTGGCGTATAGACAGAAGTTATAATTTCTATAATGACCCGGACTACGGTGATGGTAGCGGAGCAGAATCAAGAGATCTTACGACACCGCTTAAAGCGACAGTAAGTGCTGCGTTTGTTGCAAGTAAAAACTTTTCATTAAATGTAGACTATACTTTAGGACTAACAAGACCTAAATATAAAGTGGTTACAGCTGCTGAAACCGAGCTGAACAGTTTCTTTAAAGACAATTATAAAAACCTTTCAGAAGTACGAATAGGTGCAGAATACAGAGTGAAGCAGTTCAGATTGAGAGGTGGTTATTCTTACACATCCAATCCTTTTGATGCTTTAACAGTAAGCCAGGTAAATCCGGATGCTTCTACATCAGATCAGTCATATAGTGATATGATGCTTAATAACAGAAACCTTGCCTCTTTCGGTTTGGGGTATGATTTCAAATCATTCTACATAGATGCATCTTATCAGTATGTAACCTCTACATACAGCAATCCTTTCTTAAGAGGTATTGAAACAGGAAATCCTTCTACTGATACAGCATATTATTCTGATACAAGAATTATGTCATCAGACTATTTTGCAGTTTCAGAAGTGAAAAATAACAGGAATAACTTCTTTATTACATTCGGCTGGAAGTTCTAATTCCAGATTGTGTAATGAGTGATTAAATTGAAGGCTCCGGATTTAATTCGGGGCTTTTTTATTGTTGTTGATAAAGAGAATTAATGTGAATGCCCGGTAGCCGGATGATGGTGAAAAAGATGCATGATAAGTGCTAATGAAACCCCAACAATGACCAAACCTATCTTCATCCAGTCAATATTATGATTTTTGTTGCTTTCAAAAATAATCACAGAAGAAATATGAAGAAAAATTCCTCCTACGATTGCCAGGAAATAGGGTTGCAGATCAGGATTGAAATAGTTACCAAGCAGCATTCCCATTGGAGATGCAAGGGCAAACAAAGCAACGATCAGAATCGAAGGGTAGGGTGACGTTTTGGATTCATTTTTTCTGTTGAATAAAAAGGCTCCAAGAATAAACGAAATAGGAAGATTATGAAACAGAATTCCCAGAAGGTAAGGAGAAAGCTCATGTTCTTCATTAGCTAACGGAATCCCTTCTATAAAAGCATGTACAAATAATCCTATCATTAATGCCACAGGAAGGATGTTGTGCTCGCTGTGGTGGTGGAAATGCCCGTGTTCAAAACCTTTCGTCAGTGCTTCCAGGACCATCTGAAGCAATACACCTGCGATCACGAAAATTCCGAGACTGCTTCCAGCTTCCGAAGTATATACCTGCGGGAAAACTTCATTCAGACAGATGGTGATGAGAAATCCGGCACTGAGTACCAAAAGATTTTTAGCCAGCTTTTCTTTTTTTCCGAAATGCTTGCCCAGGAATACTCCTGTAATAACGCTTAATATCAGTAAAATAACCGTTATCATGCTTTTTTCTTAAATAAATTGATGCAGCGTGGCGAAACTTCACGGTCAAATTCATTCAGCTGATAATCGCCCCAGATTTTTACTCTTTCGAAGCCACAGTCTGTTGCATAGGAATTGATAGCCTCCAGTGTATGAAGCTTTACTTTTTCAAAGAAGTGAAAAGACTTTCCTTCCGCTTCAAAACGGATGTCTTTGACGATGTGTCTTCCCTCAATTTTTTTCAGGATCTTAAAATCAATATCACCGCGTGTTATGGTAGTCTCAGGAATTAAGTTTTTTCTTACGTATTCTTCATTCAGATAATCCAGAACAAAATATCCTCCCGGTTTTAGAACATTGTAAACCGACTGAAAAACTTTTTTGTCGTCACTTTCGTTATCAAAATATCCGAAGCTGGTAAATAAATTGAATACGGCGTCCATAGGATCTGCATCAATCGGGTTGCGCATGTCGTGGACATTAAAAAGAAGAGACTGGGTTTCAAACTGCTTATCAAATTCAATGCTTTGTCTGGAAAGGTCAAGACCCAGGACATCATAGCCCAGCTTATTCAGAAAAACAGAGTGTCTTCCTTTTCCACAAGCCAGATCAATAATCTTGGATGAAGGAGGCAACTGAAGGTCTTCAGTAAGCTTAGTAATGAAATTTTCGGCTTCCGTATAGTCCCTGTTGCTATAAAGAAGATGATAATAAGGTGTATCAAACCAAGATTCAAACCATTCCATAATGCAAAAATAACTAAATTTGTGCGGTTAAAAGCAAAGTATTTAAATAATGAGAGATTAAAAAATTCAATTAACAGCAAAATTGGATGCATAATCTTTTCATTGTTAAATCATTAAATCTTTTAATAAATATTTATGGACACAGAAAATCTAAAGATTCAGATAAAGACATTCTTCGGACTGGAGCAGATCCTTGCGGAAGAAATTAAGAAATTAGGCGGAAAAAACGTTGAAATTAAAAACCGCGCGGTCAATTGTGAAGGCGACCTCGGTTTTCTTTATAAAATCAATTACTCTGCAAGAACAGCATTGAAAATCTTAATTCCTGTTTTTGAATTTAAAGCATTTAACCAGCATCAGTTTTACAATAAGCTTTCTGCCATTGCATGGGAAGAATATATGAATGTAGACCAGTCTTTCGCGATTGATTCTACTGTAAATTCGGAAACATTCAAGCATTCACAGTTTGTGACTTTGAAAATGAAGGATGCTATTGTAGATTATTTTCAGGAAAAATTCAAAAGACGTCCGGATGTGGAAACGAAAAGTCCGGATATCAAATTTCATCTTCATATTGACAGGGAATTGGTAACTGTTTCTTTAGATTCTTCAGGAGATCCTTTGTTTAAAAGAGGTTACAGGAAAGAACAGGGGGAAGCGCCTATCAACGAAGTGCTGGCAAGCGGAATGCTGCAGCTGGCAGGCTGGGATGGTAAAGGAAACTTCCTGGATCCTATGTGCGGCTCAGGAACCCTTCTTGTTGAAGCAGCAATGATCGCAATGGATCTTCCTGCCCAGATCTTCAGAAGAAGATTTGCTTTCCAGAACTGGGATAATTATGATGCAGACCTTTTTGCAAAGATCAAAGAAGTAAGGGTAAACAGGGTAAGGGAATTCACCGGAAAGATTGTTGGATATGATATCGATAACAGAATGCTGAATGCAGCCAGAACGAATATCGAAGCAGCAGAAATGGAAGATGTTATTGAAGTAAAAAAACAGGATTTCTTTGAATCCAAAAAAGAGCTTTTCCCACTGCTGATGGTTTTCAATCCACCTTACGATGAGAGAATTTCTATTAATGATGAAGATTTCTATAAAAAAATCGGGGATACATTCAAGACAAGTTATCCGAATACCTTAGCCTGGCTGATCTCATCTGATCTGGAAGCCGTGAAGAAGATCGGACTTCGTCCTTCAAGAAAGATCAAACTTTTCAACGGAAAGCTGGAAACGAGATTTTTACAGTATGAAATGTATGAGGGGACGAAAAAGCTTCATAAAATTGAAACAAAAGATTAATCCCATTTAATAAAAACCTTCCTGTTATGGAAGGTTTTTTATTTTAATATAAATGAAATTAAGTATTTATTTAACATAATAAATGCACAGATATTTACTATTATTTTCAAAAAGTAAAAGATATGCATTGGTAATGGTAATAAATAGGAAGCTTGTAGTTTATCTTCTTCTTGTACTCCTTTTGCCTCTTTACATAGATAAAATACCCACCAGATTAAGCCACCAATAAAGTATTGAAATAGATCTAAAGCAATAGCAATAAAAAATAAAGCTAGTGGCCACATTAATTCTGATGGAATATTGACCAAAACATTCTTTTCAGATTTGTTGAATATCCAAATTATTGCTATTCCTGAAAGAGATAATGCCCTATTTATTTCACTTGCTTTGCCTGTATTAAAATAGTAATCTTCTTTGTAATCTTTTAATGTTTTCATTTTTAATGTTTTTTTCGTGGACCTCCATCGCCAGTACCTGTTTGTTTAATCAAACTGTTACTAGCCTTGAATTTTGGAACTTTTTTAGCAGCAATTTTGATTGGTTTTTTAGTTGCAGGATTAATACCTTGTCTAGCCGCTCTTTCAGCTACTGAGAAGGTGCCAAACCCTACAAGGGAGACTTTTCCGTCTTTTTTCTTTAAGGTGGAAGTTACATTTGAAATGAATGATTCTAAAGCAGCTTTAGCTGCAACTTTAGTGATTCCTGCGTCTTTTGCGATTGCATCAACTAATTCTGATTTATTCATAGTATTGTTTTTATCAAATTTAATTAAAATGTTTAAATTATCTGTATTTAATATAATTAATAAGCTTGTTTTTTGAAATAAAGAAATTGTTTGTTTAAAGTAAAATTGGAAACTCAATTCCTTCAGTACGAAATGTATGAGTGTATAAGAAATATATAGAAAAGTCTTCAGCTTTGTTACTTACATAGATCTTTAATTGATTAGATAAGGGCGGAAGGCACATGTCCATACTGCTTTTTGAAGGCCATATATATTTTGTTTAAAATGTCAAATTATTGTGTTGAGAGTTTCAAGGCCATTCTTTACATGTCTATTTAAGTTAATTTCTTTCAATAAGCTGTTAAACTGTTTGTAGATTCCTCAGCGAATAAGTAATTTTGAAAAATTTTCAATTTGAGACCTATTATTTCCATTGTTGTTGCTATTTTCAACCGTAAGGATGAACTTTTTGAACTGCTGAATTCTTTGACTTTTCAGACGGATAAAGAGTTTGAAGTGATTATTGTGGACGATGGTTCTTTTATTGATCTTAAGCCTACCATTCATAATTTTGAAGGAATATTGGATGTCAAATACTTCAGAAAAGACAATTCCGGTCCCGGACTTACCCGAAATTATGGAGCAAAAAGAGCGCAGAATGACTGGCTGCTTTTTGTCGACAGTGATGTGATCGTAGAAAAAGACTATATCGAAAATATTAAAAAAGATATAGAGACCATTCCATGTGATGCTTTTGGAGGAGCAGACAAGGCTCATAAGGGCTTTAATCTGATGCAGAAAGCCATTTCCTATTCTATGACCTCGGTTTTTACAACAGGAGGAATCAGAGGAAGCAAAAAAGCAGTTTCCAGATTTCAGCCAAGAAGCTTTAATATGGGCGTAAAGAAAGAGGTTTTTGAAAAAGTAGGCGGTTTTTCTGAAATGAGGATCGGCGAAGACCCGGATCTGTCCATGACGCTTTGGGAAAACGGCTTCACTACTGCATTTTTTGATGATATTGCAGTATATCATAAGCGAAGAGTGGATTTGGGTAAATTTTCGAAGCAGGTTTATCAGTTTGGGTGTGCAAGGCCTATTCTTAACCAGAGGCATCCCAATTATGTAAAGATCTCATTTGCTTTTCCTACACTGTTTATGCTGGGATATATTTTAGGCTTTATAGAATATTTTATTTTAGGAAGAGGCATTATTCTGGCGTTTTACGGGCTGTATACATTTCTTGTGCTGTTCCATGCTCTGATCGTAACTAAAAACATCAGTATTGCCGGAATGGCGGTGATCTCAACCTATATTCAGATGTTTTCCTACGGATACGGTTTCCTGAAATCCTGGGTACTCCTTAATATTTTCAGAATGAAGCCTGAAGATGCCTTTCCCAAGCATTTCCATATAAAATAGATCATGTTTTCTCATGCAAAGATGTATTTTCATAGTGTTAAGTCTAAGAAATGCAAAGATGAGAATCAATCTTTGATTGATTCGATTAAGTTGCCGGGTAAAGATGTTTCTGATTACTTAAATAAAAAAAATCGATTTCTTTATTATTGTTGTAAGTAAATTGGGATGTCTATTCTTGCAAGTGGCGGAATCGGGGCATTTAACGTTGCGATGAAGTATGGTTTTTATGACATTGTTTATTTCTGGGAAGAGTATCGAATTCGGAGTTGAAATGGATTGATGTATTCTTTTATCTCTCTTTCTTTACAGATTGCTATCATGCTGGTTATGGGATTGATCCCGATTCCAAAATGCTGGCAAAAGAAACAAATAGTATTGTTTAATAAGAAATTAAAGAATAATAGTGTTTTCTGCATGATTTATTATATTATATTGTTATTTTAGAAACCAAATAATTTTATTATACTGTTCAAACATAATATTTGGGGTGAAAAAGTCTATCATTTTTTTTCTAATAATTATACCGTTTTTTCGTTTTCATTCGCAGCAAAATAAGAGTATCGAAATAGACCTGCTGCTTAAGAAATTTGAAGAAGCTACCAAAACAAGCGATCTGAAATCTTTAGAATACGCTCAGAAAGCCTGCCTGATTGTTAAAAGTATAGGAGATGGTGAAATAAATATAAAATTTTGCAGTAAAATGCCCAAGCTTTTAGAAATGATATCAGAAACATTGGAATATAAAGTATTTGAAGAAAGCAAAAACCAGAATGCTGTGCACCCTGTATTGAATGAACAGCAAACCCTGAAACCTAATGAAGAAAATAAAAATCAGATAATATTATTCTCAACGATTGGACTATTATTGATCTTGTCTGTTTTATTATATACAAAATATAGGGATAACCTAAAAAAGAGGAGTTTAATTATTGAGGAGAATAAAGACCTGCTTTACAATAAGAATAAGGTTATCACAGAAAAAGACAGTCCTAATAACCAGTCGGAACAAAAATTAATCCTGACATTAGAGGAGTTGATTGAAGAAGCTAAAAACAACAGTCATTCATTTTATTTGAAATTTCAGGATTTTTACCCTGATTTTCAGATAAAGCTGTTAAAAATTCATCCTTATTTAAATTCAAATGATTTAAAAACCCTTGCCTATGTATATTTGGATTTTTCTACTAAAGAAATTGCACAATATACCTTCAGGTCTTCCAGGACCATACAGTCCAGAAAATATACCCTCAGAAAAAAACTGGGGCTTAATTCTAATGCTGACTTAGGGGTGTGGTTAAGAAAAATGACCTCATAAATATAAGCCTAAAATATTGACTTACTGTAAACCCTGCACTTCTACATTGTTTCTAATTATTATTTTAGAAAGATACTGCGTTTTCACTGCATAAATATTTTAAGTTGCAGAAAATCAGTGTATTATATTTTAATGCTTTTTAAGTATCTGTGTTTTCCTTTTTTACAGAATTAAGTAACATTTTTGTGTATAAGTAATGAAATGCTAAGTTTCCTGGATTTTGGAATTGTAAAAATTCGCAAGTGTAGGGATTTGAGTCTACAGATTAAAAGAAGATTTTCTAACTAAGAATGAAAAACAATGATGAAAAACTATAATTTGAGAAATGTATTTTCAGTAATATTTCTCTTTGCTTCAACTTTATTATGGTCTCAGTCTTTTGGGTGTACTTCTGCAATGTATCTCGCCCAAGGCCCTCCTACAGTATTGTATAGTATAAATACTGCCAGTAATCCGTTTACATATCCACCCATTGGTGGTAATCCTGGTTTTTCTTATAATTCAATAGGGCTAAATCCTTTGGATGGTTTCATCTATGGGATTCGAGGTAATCAACTTATACGCATAGATGCAAGCGGAACGTATACTACTCTGGGAGTTGTTTCAGGATTGCCTGTTACAGCATCAGGATATACTTCAGGTGAGATTGATGATTCAGGTAATTATTATGTGAAAGAAGGTGTTCTTGGTAATCAGTTATATAAAATAAATCTTACTACGCTTACGGCTACGCTCATTACTCTCAATGCAAACATTAATGTTGGGGATATGTGCTATAATGTTGTAACAGGCCTTTTGTACGGTGTGAATGGTGGCAACGGACGATTAGTTAGTATTAACCCTTCTACCGGGACGGTTGTGCAAATAGGAATTGCTCCAGGAGCTGTACAATTTGGAGGAATGTTTGGTTCCAATACCGGAGAAGTGTATGGCGTTAACAATAATGTAGGTGGGTTTTATCAGTTTAATCTGTTGACGGGGGAAAGAACCCTTATCTCCGGTGCTCCTGCAAGCTCAGGAAACGATGGAGCACATTGTGTTACGGCTCCTATCACTTTCGGAGCAGAGCTCTCTGTAACAAAAACCGATGGCAAGACACAATACATCCAAGGAACCACCAATACTTATACTATTGTGGCACAAAACAATGGTCCATTTGGGGTAGTCAATGCTTCTGTAGTGGATAATGTGCCGGCAGGTATTCCTGCTGCCAATGTAAGCTATACTGCTGTTGCATCTGCAGGGAGCAGTACAGGTGTGGTGGGTACACAAACAGGAGCTATTAATGATTTGGTAGCATTACCTGTAGGTGGTACCGTAACCTATACTGTAACTATTGCAATTCCCACCAACTTTTCAGGCGATTTGGTAAATACTGTAAGCATTGCTTCTCCGGTAAACTCTGCAGATCCGGATTTAACTAATAATACCCAGACCGATACTGATACTTTTGGATGCTACAGTGCTCCCAATACAGGCACAGCAGGTTTTGATACCAAATATGGCATAACACTGCTGAAAAGAGCAGGAGCAGATAGCGGCAACTGGCCTATGATCAGGAAATCCGCCCATGCAGTGCTGGAATCCAATACTAAGGGATTTGTAATTACCAGGATGGTATCGCCGGAAACTTCCATAACCAGTCCTGTTGAAGGAATGATGGTATATGATACGGATAATTTATGTTTGAAAATATACGATGGAACAGCATGGAGCTGCTTTACGACACCTGCATGCCCATAATCAGTAAACAATATATATATCCGGAGGAAGTGTACGGCTATTTTCTCCGGAATTTAAAATCAATTAAAATGAAAAAATTAATTACAATTATATTCATAATTTACTTTTCACGGGGATATTCACAGGTCATCATCGGTGATGCTACGGGAACTGCAACAAATAAGACATCTGTTCTATTAGAATTTGCCAATACAGGAAACAAAGGAATTATTTTACCCTATGTAAAAAACCTCCCAAGTGCCCCAACTCCCGGAACTATTGTTCTGGATGCAAGTACCCCTACATCTGCACGCGTAAAATACTACAATGGCAGCTGGATAGATCTAAGCGGACAAGATGCAGATATAAGTACGGCGCTGGTCAATCAGCCAGCCGTTCCGGAAACTGCTGCTGCAAAGACAATAATTGGCTCATCTGGATCCACAGCAGACGGAGTACTGGTATTAGAGTCTTCCGATAAAGCTTTATTGTTGCCTATAGTAGCAGATGTAAACAACATTCCGAGTCCGTCTCCTGGAATGATGGTATACGTGAATAAAGCAGGGGCAAAACGTTTGGCAGTTTTCAATGGGGCTATGTGGTCTTTTTGGAAGCCATAATGCTATCAATTTCTTTCATTTCCAAAACACAAATGGAATGATAGACAACCGGCAAAAGCATATTAGCAAGTAGAAAGACATGGTAATCCTGAGAGTTCGGAATAAGAAAATTAAGGATAATAGGCTGGAAGCTGGAAGAAAGAGGCTTGGAAGTTACTATCAGACCACAATTCTGGCATTATCGTAAAATTTGATGAAACAGTCTTTAAAGGAATAATAAATTATAGGGATGTAACTGGTTTTTCAACCTCAACTCACTTCCCTCTCCCTGCTTCATTACTTATTAAAAACAGAAATGGCTTAACCGGAATTTTAGGTCAAATAATTAAAAAAATAAAAGCTGTCAGAAGTTCCGGCAGCTTTTATCACAATAAATTAGGATATGAATATGGTTTCATGGTTGAGGACGCCTGTTTTTAGCATGCATTCCCGCATTTTTTCATAAGTTCTGGCGATATCATGATCCAATCCGATAGAAAACCTGATCAGCCCATCCGATATGCCCATTGCTTCACGCTCTTCTTCAGGAATTTCAGATGAAGTCGAACTTCCCGAGCATGAAAATAAAGTCTTGTAGAATCCTAAGCTCACTGCCAGGTAGCCTAAGTTTTCCTGCTGCATCATTTCCATCAGTTCATTGGCTTTGTCAGTGGTGCCCGCATCTATTGTCAGCAGACCCCCAAATCCGTATTCCTCGTGCATCATGCTTTTCATCAACTCATGATCCTTATGGGATTTCAGTCCCGGGTAAGATACTTTCAGTCCGTCTTTTTCAAATCTTTCTGCAAGGTACATGGCATTATGGCTGTGCTGCTTCATTCTGATGTGAAGCGTTCTAAGGTTTTTCAGGATACTTGCAGAACGGAAGCTGTCCATGGTTGGTCCCAATAACATACATGCTCCGTTATTTACATTCTTTGTATCATTAATGAATTCCTGTGTTCCGCAGTATACACCGCCTACCGTATCGCTGCTTCCGTTAATGAACTTGGTTAAACTATGAATTACGATATCGGCACCTAATAATGTAGGTGAAACAGAAAGAGGGGAGAAGGTGTTGTCTACGATAAGCTTTAGGTTGTGTTTTTTACAGATTTCTGAAAGTTTTCTAAGATCTGCCACCTCAAGTAAAGGATTGCTTACACTTTCACAGTAGATAACTTTCGTATGGGGAGTTATAGCGTTCTCTATAGACTCAAAGTTGCTGATGTCAACAAAAGTGGTATCAATATGGAAAGGAGGAAGGAAATTTTTAAGAAAAGCATAAGTTCCGCCGTAGATCGTTCGGCTGGAAATAATATGGTCACCGCTTTTACATACCTGCATTAATACAGACGTGATCGCTCCCATTCCGGATGCCGTAACATTCGCAGCTTCTGTGTTCTCCATTTTGGCCAGTGCCTGGGCAAGGTACAGATTCATCGGGGATGAGTGTCTGGAATATAAATAGCATCCCTCAGCATTGCCTTCAAAGGTATCAAACATGGTTTTTGCCGAAAGGAATGTATAGGTAGAGCTGTCAGAAATGGATGGATTTACTCCTCCGAATTCGCCAAAATACTGCAGATCCTGGATCTCATTGGCTGCATTAAAATTTTCCATAAGCATTAGATTTATTTGTCGGCTTAAATATGCTTTGTTTTCAGAATTATTACAAGATATTTTTAAATATGTAGAATATAAATCTATATTTTATGCTTTGAATAGAAAATATGTTTATTATATTTGAATTTGTTAAACTTTCTCCAAAAAAATATCTATGAATTTTGATGAAACGGATAAAAAACTGCTCCTTTTACTCCAGGAAGACTGCAAACAGACCACCAAAGAGCTGTCTTATAAGCTGAACCTGTCGGTAACGGCTGTTTATGAACGCATAAAAAAGCTTGAAAATCTGGGTGTGATCTCAAAATATGTGGCATTGCTGGACCGGCATAAAGTAAGCCGGGATTTTATTGTGTTATGCCATATAAAATTAACCCAGCACAAAAAAGAATTTGTGCTGCAGTTTGAAAGGGAAGTTATGAATCTACAGGAAGTCACAGAATGTTTTCATGTAAGCGGCGATTACGATTATATCCTTAAAATAGGTGTAAAAGACATGGAGGATTACCGTAATTTTATGCTCAGCAAACTCACGACACTTCAGCACATAGCAAGTACCCACAGCTCTTTTATGATCTCTGAAGTGAAAAATACAACAGCTATTGTTCTGTAAATTATACGAGGACTCCGTTCTTTGAAGCGATAGGTTCAGGAAGATCTTCATGTTCCCCGCTCATTTGTAGAAGGTCAATTTCTATAGCCCTGCAGATAGAAAGCATTGGAATATCAAACATTAGTCCGCCGAAAGGATTTTCAGAATAATCGCCTACCAGTTCCATAATAATATAGATCCATCCGATAATAATACAGAAAGGAATGGAAGTCCAGATTCCCCAGTCGCCCAATTTGGCAAATTCATTCACCAAACCTAGTGGAAGCAGAAGAATAAAAAGGATATTAAATACAAATGCAGTGCTTGCAAACTGTCTTGGAGAGGGAAATTTTTTAATCCTTTCTGCCTGTCCCTGATAATTGTAAAACTCGTTGAGGGTGTTTTGCAGCTGTACCTGGTTGAATTCAGAAATAATTTTTTCATTTTTTAATTCATTAATCTCTTTAGCTTGCTTTGAGATCAGATATGTTGCAAAATTTTTGTAATCAGACTGCAGCTCAAATTCTTCTTCGGAAAGATATTTATGCAAAAAGATAGGTGTTCTTCCGTAATCGGGAAAACCTGCTTTGATCATTCGGTGGCGCTTAAGATCAACATTTTTAGAGGTATCTTCTTCATTGCTGATGTGTTCCCATTCTGCGGGAACCAGAAGCTGCTCACGGAAAGTATACAGCCATGCAATATGGCGGTAAATAATTCTTTTTCTCCGGTCTTCCAGATCAAAAGTTCCGACTTCCTCATTCTGAGTATCAAAAGCATAGACCATGGCGCCGAAAGAGCGGCTTGAATTGACTATTCCGCCCCATATTTTTCGTGCTTCCCACAATCTGTCGTAAGCCTGGTTATTTTTAAAACCCACTAAAAAAGCTTCCGCAGTACCAATGAGTGCTACCGGAACCCAGGGAATAATCATCCAGTGCCAGTTGAAAAAGTAAAAGAGAGCGGTAATTAATGTGCACCAAACCGAAATCCAGATCAGATGTATCCCTGAAAGGTTTAGAACTTGTTTATAATTGACATATTTTGTGGTGATCATATTGCTGTATGGAATTTGGTGTGCATATAAACAAAAGAAATACCAAAATGAGCTATTCTAATGCTTATTAAATGTAATAAAAAAAACCTCTAAAAAATTAGAGGCTTCATATATTTAATATTGCTGATTAATATTGCAGCATTTCTTCAATCTTTTTACTCAGTTTTTCAGCATTTGGAAGCATTTCTTTTTCAAGGACCAAATTGATCGGAACAGCAGGCACATCAAGAGATCCCATTGTTTCTACAGGAGCATCCAGATACTTGAAGCAGTTTTTCGAGATACGGTGTGCAAATGCTTCGGCAAATGAATTGTTCAATTGTTCTTCGGTGAGAACGATACATTTTCCGTGTGCTTTTACTCTTTCAAAAACAAGCTCTTCATCCAGAGGGATTATCGTTCTCAGATCGATCACCTCAACTCTTCCGTTAAAGTTCTTCACTGCTTCTTTTGCCCAGTAAACCCCCATTCCATAGGTTACGACCAATAAGGTTCTGCCTTTTTCAGTTTCATTGCGGTCTGCTTCAATGATCACTTTACCTTTTCCGAAGGGAAGGATATAGTCTTCTGCAGGCTCAATGGTTTTGGCATCTTCAGTTCCAGGGACTTTACTCCAGTATAAACCTTTATGCTCCAGCATGATCACAGGGTTTGGATCGTAATAAGCTGCTTTTAACAAACCTTTGAAATCGGCTGCGTTACTAGGATAAGCGATTTTAATTCCTTTAATATTGGCTAAAATACTCTCAACGCTTCCGCTGTGGTAAGGGCCGCCGCCGCCGTAGGCACCGATTGGTACACGGATAATATTGCTTACAGGAAATTTTCCCTGACTTAAATAACTTGATTTTGAAATTTCAGTGATCAGCTGATTGATGCCGGGATAAATATAATCGGCAAACTGAACTTCTACGATAGGTTTTAATCCTACCGCACTCATTCCCACAGTTGATCCGATGATATATGCCTCCTGAATAGCCGTATTGAATACTCTTTTGCTTCCGAATTTTTTTCCTAAAGTCACCGTCTCTCTGAAAACACCTCCGATTCTTTCTCCTACATCCTGTCCGTAAAGAAGAGCTTCAGGATGTTTCCACATTAGTTCCTGAACAGCATGAATAGCGGCGTCTACCATGACGATTTTTTCACCGCCTACAGGTTCGCGGGTTCCTGTTTCCTCAGTAATAGGAGTAGGAGCAAAAACGTGCTGCATTACTGTTTCCGGTTTCGGGTCTTCTGCGTTTTTAGCTCTTTCAAAAGCTTCCTCAGCTTCCAGACGGGCTTTTTTAGTGATCTGCTTTAAAAGATCTTCATCAATTCCTGATTCAAGAAGCTGTTTTCTAAGAATCTCACCCGGATCTTTAGCTCTGTGTTTGGTTAAATCTTCTTCATCTCTGTAGAACTCTCTTCTTACTCCGGAAGTATGGTGACCTATAAGAACTGTTTTAGCACAAACTACTAAAGGTTTTCTTTCGGTTCTTACAAAATCTACAGCCTTCTTCATGGCTTCGAAGCTTTCCACAAAATCTGTTCCATCTACACGCATTCTGCTAAGGCCTGTGAAACCGGCTACAAAATCGTAGGCATCACATGTTCTTGCTTCTTCTTTAGTTACGGAGATTCCCCATTCATTATCCTGTACAAGGAATATGATAGGAAGCTGGTGAAGAGCAGCAAACTGCAAAGCTTCACTTACCTCACCTTCTGTCACCGAATTATCTCCCAGACTGCATACTACAACCGGGTTGTTTTCGAAATTCTGTAAATTAAAATCCTGAATATATTTTATCCCCTGTGCAACACCTGTGGTGGGAATGGTCTGCATTCCCGTAGCTGAGCTCTGGTGAATAATTTTAGGCTTGTTCTCATCTCTGCTCGATGGATGTGAGTAATACGATCTTCCCCCTGAAAAAGGATCTTCGGCTTTTGCGAGAAGTTGCAACATCAGTTGGTAGGGTTCAAAACCGATTCCTAGAAGAATACTTTCATCACGGTAATAAGGAGATACCCAGTCTTCTTTTTTTAACTGATAAGCTGTTGCCAGCTGGATGGCTTCATGGCCTCTTGACGTACTATGAACATATTTACAGATATTCCTGTTTTCTTCGTAGATATCTGCCATAGCTTTGGCCAGCATCATATGATTGTACGCTTTAAGCAAAATATCCTGAGAAACTTTTTCGTGAAGTGTATTTTCCATAGGAAGCAAATATACACAAAAAACAAAATACTAACAAGTGTTAGTATTTTGTGTAAATTCTATGTATTTTAAGGATTATTCCTTGATTACTTTTTTAGAGATAACATCTTTGTCTGTTCTTACTTCAATGATATAAATACCTTTGGTGTAAGTAGATAGATCTACAGATTCTTTCTCAGTATTGATGACTCCATTCTGTAATTTTTTTCCAGAAAGATCATAAATTACGAAAGTAGACTTTTTAGGGGCTTTCAATATATTAACAATGTCCTTTGTAATGGTTGGAGCTATTGCGAGACCGCTTAATGCGTTGGCTTCACCTGTTCCTAAAACAGCTTGCGTCTGGCCTGTAGCTATAATAGAGTAGTTTTGTGGAGCATTGGCGCCAGCATTGTTTTTTAAGGTTCCTTTGTTAGTAATCTCAATTCGGTAAGTTCTACCGGCAACAGGGGTATCTATAACCACTTGTTCTACATTATCTACTGTATTATCCGCCTTAGTTGCAGGGGTCATCGGAGAAGTAGCATTCAGTTTCCAAGGATAATAAATCGTATTGTTTGTTGTATCTATAATTCTTAAATCTAAATCATTTACTAATCTTGATGCTCTGTTGTTATATGCATCAGCCCACGTTAGGTTGGCAGGAATAACGTATTCAGGATCAATCCATGAAATTGTAACTTTCAACGGCTCAGTACCAGATGCTACAACATTCTTTGTGTTTGGAGTACCGCTGGTTAATGTTTCGTTATTAAATATAACAGTATTGTTAGCTTTTCCCACTAATAATTCAGCACCTTTTTTAGCATTGATGTATCCCCATCCAAACCATGGATCCGGACCTACATTCCCCGCTTCAGAAGCTGAATGAATCATTAAGGTTTTTGCACTTGCTGCATTTAATACCTGATTTGAGAAAAGTTCTTTATTTACTTGTGTCCATAGCCCGATAACTCCGGTCACTACCGGTGCAGAATAAGAAGTTCCACTTCCGTAGCTATATGTTGTACTGCCAACAGTATCTTCTGCTGTCGCTGCAGAGAATACATCAGTACCTGTAGTTGAAATATCCGGTTTAATTCCTCCGTCATCTCTAGGTCCTGCACTGCTGTAATCAGAATGAACAACATCAGAAGCAGTAGTATATTTAAAGTTATTGGTAGAAATTACATCCGTGGCTCCAACAACGATAATGTTTTTGGCTAAAGATCCAGGTCCGATACAATCAGCTCCATTGCTGCAGTTTGTTGTAGGAAGTGTATCTGTTGCTGCAAACTGAACTGGGAGACCATTATCATCGGTGTAATATTTAGGAAAAGCAGATGTTCCTGGATAATCAGGTCCGTAACCAAAATAATTACCGGAAGATTTCACAATGATATATGAAGGGTTGTTATATACAATCTGATCATAGTTCTGATCATTACTGAAATATGTTCCCTGTAAATCAAAAGCGGCAGAAGGAGCATCAAAAGCACCGTTCCATACCCATGCATTGGCACCATTAACTGTTTTTACATCCCATCCAACATTACTTCCGTAAGAGTGGTTAGATAGGTTAGGCTGAGCTACAAGTATTTTTTGAAATACAGTACTAGTGGTAGTATTACCAGGTAATGTAGTCGTTGCAAATCTGTAAGAATCCATTGTAGAATTTATAGCAACTCCTTTTGTATTTCCACTAAGACCACCACCACTTACGTTTATACTTTTACCACCGATAAAACTGGCTACACCTGTTGCGTGTGCACTGTAAATTTGTGTTGTAGCTTCTTTATTAGTAATTCTTCCTGCCATATTATCGAAAGCCAGGTGAGCAGCATACACTCTACCACCGTCGAAAATTGTATACTTAATACCTTCACCATTATAGGCGTTAGTTAATCCTGCTACGCCACCTGCTGTATTAAGATTATCAGCATTGGCATTCGCAACCTGTCTGCTATCTTCCTTTTGATAAAAGAAAGGCTTACCATTTGGAGTAAAACCCGCTAAGTTACTTCTCTGCTCTTCAATTTCTCTTAAAGTCTCCGAAGATCTGTCTGCTCCGTAATGCTTTGAAACATACGAGTCAAACTTTGCAGAATTCTCTTTGTTTTGTTTTTCAAACTCTCTTTTTAATCCTTCATTGTTTTGCGCACTTATTAATGTAATTGCTAAAGTGCTGACCAAAAGTAAATGTTTCTTCATAATGGTTCAGTAAAATATTAAAATTTATAGATTAGCAAATATATACTAAAATCTTTAATCGTCTTGTTTTTAGCCTGTAAAATTTTATTATTTTGGTTAATTTTAATAGATTTATATTGATTTTTGATGAATTTTTGTTTCTTTTTATATGTTTCATATTTTATGAATTTTAAAATTGAAATTCAAAAAAAGAAATTTTCCGATACCTTTTGAACCGAAATCATGATGTTCATTATTAGAAAAATTGAAGTAACTTTACATTCTCTTTTTTAAAAAAGTTAGAAATTTATATGTATTTAATTTTTGACACAGAAACAACCGGATTACCTAAAAATTTCAATGCACCGCTTTCAGATTCCGATAACTGGCCAAGAATGGTTCAGATCGCTTGGCAGGTTCATGATGATGAGGGTAATTTAATTGAAAATCAGGATTATATAATAAAACCTGAAGGGTATGATATTCCCTTCAATGCTGCAAGGATTCACGGAATTACCACAAAGATTGCGAATGAAGAAGGACGGGATCTGCAGGAAATCCTGGAAGAATTTTCTAAAGTTCTTGACAGGGTAAGAATAGTTTCCGGGCACAATGTAGAATTCGATTACAATATTGTAGGAGCGGAATTTTACAGGAAAAATTTAAAAGATAATCTTCAGGATAAACCTAAAGCCGATACAATGGTTTTGGGAACAGACTATTGTAAACTTGGAGGTGGAAGAGGAGGAAGATATAAGTCTCCGAAACTGGAAGAGCTGTATGAAAAGCTTTACGGGCATAAATTTGACGAAGCGCACAACGCTGCTGCCGACGTTAATGCGACTGCCAGGGTATTCTTTGAAATGATGAGGATAGGAGTAATTCCTGCTGAAGTACTGAAGATTTCCGAAGATCAGCTGAGTTACTTTAAAACTCTTTATCCGGATCCGATAAAGCCGTTTAATATTGTTATCAGAAGACAGGTTGCTGAATTTAATAATAAGAAAAAGCAGTCTGATTTTGGAAGTATAGATGAAATTGATCTCGGAAAATATTTCAATTTTAACAGTCACAGTGTTTTCTCTACGCTGATGGCCACTTCAAGCATTAATGATCTGATCAAAAAAGCTTCCGATGAAAACTTTCCCGCTGTGGGCATGGTAGATATCGGAAATATGATGGGTGCTTTTAAATTTGTTTCAGCAGTAGAATCTGCCAATTCGGACCGTTCAAAAAAGTACAAAGAGTTTCTCGCCAAAAAACAGGAAGCTGAAGAAAATGGAACAGAATTTACCGAGCAGGAACCTGTTTCAACGCCTCTTATTCCTGTCGTAGGTTGTGAATTTTATATTTCAGACCGATATGAGCAGAAGCAGTTTACAAAAGATGACCCGGACAGAAGAACCCAGGTAGTACTTTTGGCAAAGGATTTTAACGGCTATAAAAATCTGGCAAAACTTTCTAGTATAGGTTTTTTAAAAGGATTTTATTTTGGAGTTCCAAGGATCAGCAGAGAGCTGATCGCGGAGTATAAGGAGGGATTAATAGCCCTTACATCCGGTATTTTAGGGGATATTCCTGATGCAATTCTTAATACCGGGGAACAAAAAGGGGAAGAACTTTTTAAATGGTGGAAAGACACTTTCGGAGATGATTTTTATGTACAGCTTCAAAATCATAAATTGCCTGAAGAAGAGCACTTAAATGAAGTTTTATTGTATCTGGCAGATAAATATAATACTAAAATCCTGGCTCAGAATGAAACTTTTTATACTCATAAAGAGGATGCAAATATCCAGGATATTGTAAGCTGTATCAAAGATGGTGAAAAATTAACCACACCTGTAGGAAAAGGCTTCGGAAAACGTAAAGGGCTTACTACAGGAGAGTATTATATGAAAAGCAGTGATGAGATAAAGGAGGCGTTTCTGGCTTATCCGGATGCTTTTGAGGCTTATGACGAATTTCTCGCAAAATTCAGTCCCTATACTTTAAAAAGGGATGTTCTCCTTCCTAAGTTTGATATTCCGGAAGAGTTTATTCATGCAGAAGATGCTGTGGATGGAGGGAAAAGAGGGGAGATGGCATATCTTACCCACTTAACATATGAAGGAGCGAGAAAAAGGTATGTTATGACCGGAATTACAGACGAGATTAAAGAACGTTTGGATTTCGAACTTGACGTAATTGCGAATACCGGTTATCCGGGATACTTCCTTATTGTGCAGGATTTCTGTAACGAAGCCCGGAATATGGGTGTTTGGGTTGGCCCCGGAAGAGGTTCGGCAGCTGGTTCTGCAGTAGCTTATTGTATTGGAATTACCAACGTTGACCCCATCAAGTACGATCTCCTTTTTGAGAGATTCCTGAATCCGGAAAGGGTTTCGATGCCCGATATTGATATTGACTTTGACGATGAAGGGCGTGACAGAGTTATTAAGTGGGTGATTGAAAAATATGGACAGAGCCAGGTAGCCCAGATTATTACCTATTCGGTGTTGGGTGGAAAATCTGCCATTAAGGATGCCGGAAGAGTATTGGATCTGCCGATTCCCGATACGAATAATATCGCCAAACTGATTCCTGCCAGTCCAGGAATGAATATTGCCAAAGCTTTGGCTAAATATGATAAGCTGAAGCCTGAAGAGCAGATGCTGGTAGATGAGATGAGAATGGTTCTGGACAACCCGGATGATCCCCGTTTTGATGTACTGGCAAGTGCCAGGAAAATGGAAGGCTGCATCAGAAATACCGGGATTCACGCCTGTGGAGTAATCATTACTCCCGAGGATGTAAGTAATCTTGTTCCGATAACAATTGCCGCAAAAGACGCCGATATTTTGGTTTCCCAGTTTGATAACTCGGTGGCGGAAAGTGCTGGACTTCTTAAAATGGACTTCCTGGGGCTTCGAACGCTGACGATCATTAAAGATGCCATGAAGCTGGTTAAGCAAAGGCATAATGTAGATCTTGATCCGGATGAAATTCCGTTGGATGATACCAAAACTTATCAGTTATTTAAAGAAGGAAGGACGATCGGGATTTTCCAGTATGAAAGTCCGGGGATGCAAAAATACATGAGAGAGCTTAAGCCTACCGTTTTTGCCGACCTTATTGCCATGAATGCACTTTACCGTCCTGGTCCAATCAAATATATCCCGAACTTTATCAACAGAAAGCACGGAATTGAAGAAATTGTTTACGACTTACCGGAAACCGAAGAATATTTAAAAGAAACCTACGGAATTACTGTTTACCAGGAGCAGGTAATGCTTTTGTCCCAAAAGCTGGCCAACTTTACCAAAGGTGAAGCTGATACGCTGAGGAAAGCGATGGGTAAAAAGCAGATCGACGTTCTGAATAAAATGTATCCGAAATTCATTGAAGGAGGAAAGAAAAACAACCTTGATGAAGACCGTTTAAATAAAATCTGGAATGACTGGAAGGCTTTTGCCGAATATGCCTTCAACAAATCCCACTCCACCTGTTATGCTTTGATTGCCTACCATACCGCTTATCTGAAAGCCAATTATCCGGCTGAATATATGGCGAGTGTGATGAGTAATAACATTAACAATACGGACTCTATCACCATGTTTATGGAAGACTGTAAAAGTATTGGAGTTGATGTTTTAGGTCCGGATGTGAACGAATCCCAGTATAAATTCTCCGTAAACGAAAAAGGGCAGATCCGTTTTGGTTTAGGAGCAATTAAAGGAATAGGAGAAGGGCCAAGTGAGGCTATCACGCGAGAAAGGGCCAATGGCAGATTCAGAAATATCTATGATTTCTTTGAAAGAATCCCACCTTCCCAAATGAATAAAAGAGTAGCTGAAAGTTTAGTGCTTGCCGGAGCTTTTGATGAGCTCGGTTCCTATCACAGAGGGCAGTATTTTGATATTGATATGGCTGGAAAAACGAACCTGGAAAGATTGATCAGATACGGACAGAGCTTCCAGGAAAGCAAAAATGAAATGGAGCACTCTCTTTTTGCTGATTTTGCTGATGAAGTGCAGATTGAGCAGCCTAAACTGCTGCCATGTCCGGAATGGCCCAATATGCATAAGCTTAACAAAGAAAAGGAAATTATCGGTTTCTACCTTTCTGCTCACCCGCTGGATGAATTTAAATATCAGTTTCAGTTTATGCAGGGCAGGCTTTCCAAAAAGACTGTGCTTGAAAAAGACGAGGAAAAAGTGGTTCCGGATGAAGTTCCGATTTTAGAAAAAGATTCCCAAGATGAAACGGTGGATCTTATTGAGATTGTCTCGGATGATCTTTCGATAGGAGAAGAGGAAGTTATAGAAGAAGTAGTGAAAAAAGCTGAACCGAAGGGTAATTTTCTGTTTTTAAACCTTGATGAGGTAGATGCATACAAGGAGCAGGCTTTCTCCAATAAACAGGAAGAGCTTTTTGAAGAGAAAAAGAAAGATTGGAAAACGCTTCAGAAAGAAAGAGAGAACGGCGGTGGCGGAAAGGAATATACGGTAGCCGGACTGATCACTGAATATAGAGTACAGGATGGATTCAGAAGTGGTGAAAAAGTAGCTTTTGTTACTTTGGAGGATTATTCGGGATCCTATTCTTTCAGGCTAGGCGACAGGGATTATATGCGTCTGAAGGAGAAATTAGAAGTTCAGAGGTTCGTTATTTTTAAAATAAAATTTGCACAGGTAAAGGATGGACGGGTTTTTGTGAATGTGATTGATGTTATCGAACTTCAGGAAGCTTTTGAAAGATTTGCAAAAAGCATTTCCCTGGTTATGGATGTCATGGATGTCCGCCCTGAAGATCTTGATTTTTTCAAAAAGGTTCTTGACCGGAATAAGGGAAATCAGAAACTTAAATTCTTTATAAAAAATATTGAAGATGATTCACAGATTGAAGTTCAATCTATGAAACATTCCGTTGATCTGAATGGAGATCTCATTAAGGAAATTCAGCTCCTTAATAAATATGAGTTTTATTTGAATTAAGAAAAGGGAAATATGAAATAGAAAAGCGGCATTTTTGTCGCTTTTTTTTTATTGATTTTAAATCGTCAATTGGTGAAAAAATAAATATTTTTTTATGTTAAATCAAAATTTATCCACTATTTGGGATTTTTATTTATAATTTAATTCATTGTAAATCAATTATTTAAATTATATTCAATTATTGATGATTTAATGTTAAAATTAATCATGGGTTTTATTTTAGACAATAAAATTATTTATTTATGATTTTTTATTTATTGTTTTAAGATAATTTTTGATTTTATATTAAATATTGATTACTTTTACCGTCTAATTTTACTTTTACTACATATGAAAAAACTATTATTTTTGATTTTAGGTTTGCCAGCTTTAAGCTTTGGGCAATGGACTGAAAACTTTGACACAGGCACGACAATGCCAGCCGGTTGGGCCGTGATTAACGGAGGGGATACAAATGGCTGGGGCTTTGGAGTACCTGGAGCTGGAACTGCTCAATCAGGGAGTAATGTTGCTACTATTACATATGGATCAACAGCTCATGATGACTATTTAATCACAAAAGCTATTACAGTAACCAATGCAGTAAGTAATAGACTGTCTTTTTATGTAAGGTCCAGAAGCTCAAGTTTTCTTGAAAACTATAATGTTCTGCTTTCTACGACAAATCAGACACAGGCAGCTTTTACAACAACACTTAAATCTACAGCAAAGGCTCCGAATACTTGGACGAAGTTGACATTTGATTTATCTGCTTATAATGGTCAGACCGTTTATGTAGCTGTTCATGCTATAGATACGAATCAGTTTGAGCTATATTCAGATACATTCGTTGTAGATGCAATGCCAACAACACCTCCGGCTTGTACTACACTTACTACTCCTGCAAACGCTGCAACAGGTGTTTCTATAACACCAACACTTACTTGGAGTGCTTCTGCAGATGCTTCGAGTTATCTGATTAACTTAGGAACAACACCTGGAGGAACAGATATAATGAATGGAACAGATGTAAATAACGTAACTACATATACAGTTCCTTCTGCATCAGCTCTTATGTATAATAAAACATATTATGTTACAGTTATTCCTAAAAACAGTAATGGAAATGCAACAGGATGTACTGAGACATCATTTACAACTATTAATGTACCATGTCCTAGCGTAAGTGCTCCTTCAAACAATGCAACTGGTCTTTCATTGAAACCTACAATTTCTTGGTCTTCGGTTACAGGAGCAACAGGATATAGGCTTTCTGTTGGAACTACAACTGGTGGAACTGATATATCGAATAATATAGATTTAGGAAATGTTCTAAGCTATACATTTGCTTCTAATTTAAATGTAAGCACTATGTATTATTATACTGTAAATGCTTATCAAGGTGCAAATATTTCGGCTTCTTGTACTGAAAGAAAATTCACAACCGGATCAGTTACTCCTCCAGCTAATGATGATTGTGCCAATGCAGTAGGATTAACTGTAAACCCTGATCTTAGCTGTGGTACTACAACTCCAGGAAACACATTAGGAGCAACAAATTCTAATGTTTCTGTAGGAACTTGTAGCGGAAATCCTGATGATGATGTTTGGTATTCTTTTGTAGCTACAGGAACTTCTCATGTTGTGACTCTTTCTAATGTTGTTTCTACGGGAACAACTTCAACTACAGATATGTATTTTCAGGTATTAAGCGGAGTATGTGGTGCTCAGACAAGTATAACATGTTCAGATCCTGATACAGCTACTTTAACTGGTTTAACACCGGGGCAGAAATATTATGTAAGAGTATATACATTTTCTGGTGCCGGAAATAATGCTAGTTTCAATATTTGTATTGGAACGCCACCTCCACCTCCGGCTAATGACGAATGTGCAGGTGCAGTTGCTTTAACATTAGGCTCTACATTTGCTCAAAATCCTACTACAGGAACTAATCTTAGTGCTACTGCAACTACAGATGCTACAGCTGTGCATGCTTGTCAGCCAACGGGTTATAAGGATGTCTGGTATTCTGTTGTAGTCCCTGCAAGTGGAAATGTAACCATAGAAACTGCTGCTGTTACTGGTAGTAATGTTACCGATACTGTTATGGGAGTTTATACAGGTTCTTGTGGTACATTAACGTCAGTTGGATGTAGTGATGATATTTCAGCTGGGACAAATAATTTCTCTAAAGTTTCATTAACAGGACAAACTCCTGGAACTACACTGCTTGTAGGTGTATGGAATTATTCATCAACTACAACAGGGCAATTTAAAATCGCGGCTTATGATGCATCAGTATTAGCAACTTCAGAAGTTTCAGGTGCTAAAAATGAGATCAAAGCTTATCCAAATCCTTTCGCAGATGTCCTGAATATTTCCGATATCTCTAAAGTGAAATCCGTATCAGTTGTTGATCTTGCAGGAAGAGTTGTAAAAACTATCGAAAATCCTTCATCAGCTCTTCAGTTAGGAAATCTGAAACAAGGAATGTATTTAGTAACATTAAACATGAAAGACGGATCAAAACAAACGATCAAAGCAATTAAGAAATAGAATCTTATTAATCATACTTATAGAATAGCAGCTGAAAGGCTGCTATTTTTATGTTATATTATCTGTTCAGTGTTGATGATAGGTAGAATTGGCAGATGCATTTTCAGTTTTTTTGCTGATGAAATTGAAAGTTGAGAATATATCATTAAAGAGACAGATTTTTAACTGTCTCTTTTTCTATTTGATAAAGTTTTAATGTATTTTTTTTATTAGATTTGTTTAAACCATAAAAAAATATTACATGAAAAAGCTTTTACTTGTGAATTTAATAACGATTGGCGCATTTGCCTTTGCTCAGACCTATTGTACACCGGTATTTCCGAGCGAATGCAGTGGGGGAGATATGATCGACAGTTTTACGATTCCATCAGCAGGATTCAGCCATCTTGATACGGGATGCTCCCAAAGCTCATATGGAGACTATACGGCCCAGACAATTAACCTGAATGCAGGTCTCAATTACGCATTTTCTGTTACCCATGAATATTCCAGTCAATATGTACGTATCTGGATAGATTTTGACAATAACGGAACTTTTGATGATGCAGCCCCGGAGCTGGTAGCAACTGGAAGCAGTACGGGACCGGATGATAATTCAGTTACCAATGGCAATATAACCATTCCGGCAACAGTTACACCGGGAACTTACAGAATGAGAGTAGGCGACCGTTTTAATAATGAACCGGAGCCATGTAATACTTTAGGCTATGGAGAAGCACATGATTATACTGTAGTGATTGGTGCTGCACCGAGCTGTCTGGCACCAGGTAACTTGTCTGCGGGTACCCTGACTGCCAACTCAGCTGTTATTTCATGGGCAGCTTCTACAAGTATAGTAGGAGTAGGTTATGAATATTATTATTCCTCAACGAATACAGCTCCAACAACTACTACTGCACCATCAGGAAGTGTAGGAGCCTCGGTTTTATCTGCACCTTTATCCGCATTAACTCCTGCCACCACTTACTATGTATGGGTAAGGTCTGTATGCAGCACTTCCGATAAAAGCGCATGGTCTTTAAGTGCATCCTTTACAACTGATTGTGCTGCAATAGTTCCTACTGTTGCCTATACCAATGATTTTTCAACCTTCCCCGGAAATTGCTGGGAACAGGCTTCCGGTGGAGACCCGGCTACAGGGCCTACTGATGCAGATGAATTATGGTCTGATGGAGACTTCCTGAATGACGGAAATAATAACACTTCTGCTAAAATAAATCTTTATTACAACGAAACCAAAGCATGGCTAAAGACAGTACCTTTCAACCTTTCAGCAGGAGGATACAGAGTAAAATTCGATTATGGAGTAACAGAGTATTTAGCTACCACTGCTTCCGCTATGGGATCTGATGATGTGGTTCAGTTCTTGGTTTCAAATGACGGAGGCACTACATGGACCGTTCTGCAGACATGGAATGCAGCTAATGCACCATCCAATACCTCTACTACCTATTCTTATGATCTTACATCCTATACAGGAGCCAATACTGTATTTGCATTTTATGCTTCCGAAGGTACTGTAAATGATTCTGAAGATTATGAATTCTTTGTTGATAATTTTAAAGTAGAGACTGCAACATTAGCAACATCCGAAGTTTCCAAAGCAAAAGAGGAGATTAAAGCATACCCTAATCCTTTCACTGATGTATTGAATATTTCAAAAGCAGATCTTGTAAAATCACTTTCTGTATCTGATGTTTCCGGACGACTGGTGAAAACTGTTGAAAATCCATCTTCTGCTCTTCATTTAGGGGATCTTAAACAAGGATTATATTTCATTACTTTAAACATGAAAGATGGCTCAAGGCAGATGATCAAAGCGATCAGGAAATAATAAAATAACCATATTAAACTAAAAAGACGGCAATTGCCGTCTTTTTTATATTACTGTCACTTGTTGGGTACTGGTTGTATATCTCCTGTGTTCATTTGTTCAAAGACGGCAGGGAAAAACATCACGAGTATAAAATAAATAATGATCATTAATACAACTAAAGAGAAAAGAATAATGACGAGGCTGTTAGGCTTGTTTTTCTTTTGTGGTTCCATGATTTTTTTGGTATTTGGTTAACAGATTAATATCAATACCAAATACTAAGCTAATTTCTTGCCACACTGTTTACAGTATCGTGCATCATCATCTATATCTTCATTGCCGCATTGGTCGCAGATCTTCTCCAGATTCTGTCTTTTGTTGCGCATTTCTGCTGTTACAATTCCAGTAGGAACTGCAATAATAGAATAACCTGCAAGCATTAAAATAACAGCAAAAAATTTCCCCATCGGAGTGATAGGAGAGACATCTCCATAACCAACGGTAGTTACCGTAACCACTGCCCAGTAAATAGACTGTGGAATCGTTTCAAAACCAGGTCTTCCGCCTTCCACCATAAACATCAGCGAGCCTACGATCACTGAAAAGATAATCAGGAACAAAAGGAAAATATAGATCTTTCTGGAGCTGTTCTTTAAGGCTCGGACTATAAGGTAGCCATCGTTCATAAAATCCAGAAGATTGAAGATCCTGAAAATTCTCAGCATCCTCAGCATCCTGAAGATTAAGAAATACTTGGTAACAGGAAAGAAAAAACTAAGGTAAAAAGGAACCAGTGCAAGAAAATCTATAATTCCGAAAAAGCTGAAAATATAATTTTTTTTATTCTTCACAACACTGATGCGCATCCAGTATTCAATTGTGAAAAAAATAGAAATAATCCATTCCAGGATCAGAAATGTATAGTGAAATTTTTTGTCAAGCTGAGGGACACTCTCCATCATAATAATGGCAGTGCTTATCAGGATAAGAGATAATAATGTAATGTCGAATAACTTTCCTAACCTGGTATCTGCACGGTAGATTACCCTGTAAAGAAATCTTTTCCAAAACTTATCTTCGGGAACAAGATTATGCTCTCTTTCCATTTTTAATGTTTTTCAAAATTAACAAATTATCGCTATTTTCGTAGCAAACATACAGAATAAAATGACAATACGTGAAGTGATTTCAAAAATAGAAAACCGTATTCCCCTGCAGCAGGCAGAAGATTTTGACAATGTAGGGCTGCTGTGTGGAGTTCCCGACCGAAATGTCAGCGGAATACTGGTATGCCACGATGCTCTGGAGAATGTTGTGGATGAGGCTATTCAGAAAAACTGTAACCTGATTGTATGCTTTCATCCTATTATTTTTTCCGGATTAAAATCTCTGACCGGGAGAAATTATGTCGAAAGAGCCGTATTAAAAGCGATTGAAAATAAAATTGCCATTTATGCCATTCATACGGCATTTGATAATGATTTCTTTGGAGTCAATCATGAAATCTGCAATCAGTTGGGATTAAAAGATCTCAGGATTCTTCAGCCTAAGAAAAATAATTTAAAACAGCTGAGTGTATTTGTTCCGAAAGACTATTCGGAAAAAGTGAAAGAAGCACTATTCACTGCAGGAGCAGGAAATATAGGTTTTTATGACGAATGCAGCTTTACTCTGAATGGAAACGGAACATTCAGGCCTGTTGAAGGTTCAAATCCGTTCTCCGGACAGCAGAACATCCGTGAAAATGCTGATGAAGATATGATCTCTGTTATTTTTGAAGATTATAAAAAAGGAAAGATCATTTCAGCAATGAAAGCTGCCCATCCCTATGAAGAAGTAGCTTATCAGGTATATCAGCTGGATAATGAAAATCAGCATTCAGGCCTGGGAATGTACGGGGAACTTGCCGAGGAAATGGATGAACAGGATTTTTTAAGAATGGTCAAAGAAAAATTCGAACTCGAAGTCATTAAACATTCCGACTTTACAAGTAAAAAAATCAGAAGGGTAGGCGTTCTTGGAGGATCCGGAGCCAGCGGAATAAAAGCTGCCTTATCACAAAAATGTGATGCTTATCTTACCGGGGATATCAAATACCATGACTATTTCCAGGCAGAATCCAGAATGTTGATCTGTGACATAGGCCATTATGAATCCGAACAATTTGTAACTCAACAATTATTTGAAATTTTGTCACAAAAATTTAGTACATTTGCAATTTCAAAATCTATTGAAAAAACAAACCCAGTAAATTATTTCATTTAAATATGGCAAAAACCAACGATATTTCAGTTGAAGAAAAATTAAGAGCTTTATACGATTTGCAGATCATTGATTCAAGATTGGATGAAATCCGAAATACTAGAGGAGAATTGCCAATTGAAGTTGAAGATCTTGAAATTGAGATCGAAGGACTTGAAAAAAGAGCTGAAAAATTTCATGCAGATATCAAAGATCAGGAAGACCAGATCAAAACAAAGCATGAAGTAATTAACCATGCAAAAACTTTAATTGAAAAGTACAAATCTCAGCAGGATAATGTAAGAAACAATAAAGAGTTTGAAGCATTAGGAAAAGAAATGGAATTCCAGGATCTGGAAATTCAGCTTGCTGAAAAAAGAATTAAAGAATTCGGAGTTAAAATTGCTCACAAAAATGAAACTTTAAGCGAACTTAACGAGAAAATCAAAGATCTGAAAAACCATTTGAAATTCAAAAAAGAAGAATTGGATGATCTTGTATCTGAAACTCAGAAAGAAGAAGAATACTTAATAGAGCAGTCTAAAGAGTATGCAAGTAAAATTGACGAAAGATTACTTTCTTCATATAACAGAATCAGAAAGAGCTCTATCAACGGACTGGCTGTTGTAGGATTAGAAAGAGGAGCACCAAAAGGATCATTCTTTACAATCCCGCCTCAGAAGCAGATGGAAATTGCTCAGAGAAAGAAAATCATTATTGATGAGCACTCTGGAAAAATCCTTGTAGATGACGAATTGGTAATGGAAGAAAACGAAAGAATGAAATCGGTAATTAAATTCTAATTACAATTTAAAATAATAAAAATGTGCTTCAGAAATGAAGCACATTTTTTTTGTTTAATATAACCAGAGATGAATGTTGGCAGGCTTTAATCCCGTCACAATATGAGGATATTAAAAAAGCTGCTTCATTTCTGAAACAGCTTACTGTATTTTACTCGTGATGCTCGTACATTTTATTGTACAGATCTATGAATTTCTCTTTTATTGCTTTTCTTTTAAGCTTTAAAGTTGGGGTAAGCAATCCGGTGTCGATGGCCCAGACTTCAGGGGTAAGCTCAATTTTTTTGATCTTTTCCCAGTTGCCGAGGTGTTCATTAATGCCTTCCATCTCTTTTTCAATTCTTTGCTTTAATTCAGGGCTTTTTGCAATTTCTGCAGGCGTGGAACCGATATTCAGGTTGTTTCTCATGGCCCAGTTTTTAGCAAACTCAAAATCAGGCTGTACCAAAGCACACGGCATTTTTTCACCATCTCCTACCACCATGATCTGTTCGATGAATTTTGAAGATTTTGCCTGGTTTTCAATTGTTTGAGGAGCAATGTATTTCCCGCCTGAAGTTTTAAACATTTCTTTTTTACGGTCAGTAATCTGCAAAAATCCTTCACTGTCGACATGCCCTATATCTCCTGTTTTGAAAAAACCGTCCTCCGTAAAAGCTTCTCTGGTCATTTCTTCGGCTTTAAAATAACCTTTGAAGACAGAGGGGCCTTTTACCGTAATTTCACCATCTTCCTGGATTTTTACCTGGAGATTGTCCAGCGGTCTGCCGACGGTACCGATTTTCATTTTATCAAAACTGTTTACAGAAATAACCGGTGACGTTTCAGTTAAGCCATACCCTTCTAAAATAGGGATCCCGGCATTCTGAAACATCAGGTTTAATCTTGTGGACAGAGCTGCTGAACCGGAAACCAAAGTAATGATTTCCCCGCCCAGACCTTCTCTCCATTTAGAGAATACCAGTTTATCTGCAATGATTCCCTGCAATCCTGAAGGTTTGGAGATTTCTTTTTTCTTGCTGATTAAATTTAAAGCCCAGAAGAATATCTTGGATTTCAGCCCGCCGGCTGAAGAACCTGTATTGTAGATCTTGTCATATACCTTTTCTACCAGTCTCGGTACAACACTCATGTAATGCGGCTTTACTTCTTTTACATTTTCACCCATTTTATCAATGCTTTCTGCGAAATAAACAGAAAAACCACTGTACTGGAAAAGATAAAAAAGCATCCTTTCAAAAATATGACAGATAGGAAGGAAGCTCAGCACCCTTGTATCTTTGTAATCCAGGCTTTTTTTCTTAGGAATTCTTGGAAAAGATCCCAATACATTAGACACAATATTATGGTGGGTAAGCATTACACCTTTTGGCCTTCCCGTTGTTCCGGAAGTATAAATGATGGTTGCCAGATCTTCGGAATTAATGGCATTGGAAAGGTCGTCCACTTCAATCTGAGTAGAATCGTCCTCACCAAGATCCAGGATTTCCCTCCAGTTGGCTGCTCCGCTTATTGTGTCAAAGGTGAAAATTCCCTGTAGTGAAGGAATATTATGTTTCACCTTCATCACTTTATTTAGCAATTCTTTATCCGATACAAAACAATACTGTATTTCAGCATTATTGAATATAAATTCATAATCTTCAGCAGAAATACTCGGATAAACAGGAACGGAAACCACACCGATCTGAGACAGTCCAAAATCCATAACTGCCCATTCTGTACGGGAATTGGTGGTGATCAGAGCAATCTTGTCCCCAGGTTTTATACCCAGTTTCAAAAGCCCCCTGGATATTTTATTTCCCTGATTGATAAATTCTAGTGTTGAAGTTTTTTTCCATTCACCCTGATATTTAGTCACAAACATATCTGTTTTAGGAAATTTTTCCAAAGCATAATGTGGAATATCGAATAATCTTTTGATTGTCATGATTTTTTAAGCAATTTTTAAAGAATTTTAAATATAAGCATTTTTTTTAACTGTAGTAATCAGAATTTATCAATTGACAATTAATTGAATGCCTGCCATAATATCAGAAGCTTTCACCGGTCATTCTGCGGAAATTTCAAGCAGTCTGTCCCATACTTCTAATTCTATTTTCAGATTTGGTTAAAAAGTGTAAATTTACGCCTATCTAATTATTATTTTTTATGGACTTTAATTTATCGGAAGAACAGCTGATGATTCAGCAGGCTGCAAGAGATTTTGCACAAAATGAACTATTACCTGAAGTTATAGAAAGAGACCGCGATCAGAAATTCCCTACAGAACAAGTAAAGAAAATGGGAGAAATGGGGCTTTTGGGAATGATGGTAGACCCTAAGTACGGAGGAGCAGGGATGGATAGCGTTTCTTACGTTTTGGCAATGGAGGAGATCGCAAAAATAGATGCTTCAGCAGCTGTGGTAATGTCCGTAAATAATTCTCTGGTATGTGCAGGTCTTGAAAAATTTGCTTCCGAAGAACAGAAAGTGAAATATCTTACTCCTCTTGCCAGTGGAAAAGTAATTGGTGCTTTTGCATTATCCGAGCCTGAAGCAGGTTCTGATGCTACTTCCCAAAAAACAACTGCAGAAGATAAAGGAGATTATTACCTTTTAAATGGTATCAAGAACTGGATCACAAACGGAGGAACAGCTTCTTATTATATTGTCATTGCACAGACAGATCCTGAGAAAAAACATAAAGGAATTAACGCTTTCATCGTTGAAAGAGGTTGGGAAGGTTTTGAAGTGGGTGTAAAAGAAGATAAATTGGGAATCAGAGGAAGTGATACACATTCTTTGATCTTCAATAACGTAAAAGTACCGAAGGAAAACAGAATCGGGGAAGACGGATTCGGATTCAATTTTGCAATGGCAGTATTGAACGGAGGAAGAATCGGTATTGCTTCTCAGGCATTAGGTATTGCTTCAGGTGCTTATGAATTGGCTTTAAAATATGCTAAAACAAGAAAAGCTTTCAAAACCGAGATCATCAATCACCAGGCGATTGCATTTAAATTAGCAGATATGGCTACACAGATCACTGCAGCAAGAATGTTATGCTTCAAAGCAGCTTTTGAGAAAGATGCAGGTAAAGATATCTCTGAAAGCGGAGCAATGGCAAAACTATATGCTTCCCAGGTGGCAATGGATACTACCATTGAAGCAGTACAGATCCATGGCGGATATGGATACGTGAAAGAATATCATGTAGAAAGAATGATGAGAGATGCGAAGATCACGCAAATCTATGAAGGTACTTCTGAGATTCAGAAAATTGTGATTTCCAGAAGCATCGCAAAATAAATTAATATAAAAACACACTGCTTATGAAAAAAACTTTGTGGATCAGCCTCGGGGTAGTACTTCTTCTGATAGGGGTAATAGTATGGTATAAATATTATTTCGTCTTTGGAGAAGGGGTAAAGTCCGGCTATCTGAATTATGCCATGAAAAAAGGCTATGTTTTCAAAACCTATGAAGGAAAACTCATCCAGGAAGGTTTTGGAAAAGGAAAGACAGGAACCATTACAAGCTATGAATTTGAATTTTCTGTAGAAGATCCTGAAATTTTTAAACAGCTGGAAACCAACAGCGGTAAAACTTTCGATCTGCATTACAAAGAATACAACGGAGCGCTTCCATGGAGAGGAAACACAAAGTTTATCGTAGATAAAGTAGTGAATATGAAATAGCGAAAGGCTCCCATCGGGAGCCTTTCTTCTTGCAAACCACTTTTTATAATATACCCTTTAACCAGGCTTAAAACATCCATGCATACTGTTGATCCATACTTATTAAATTCCTATGAAATAACTTCCGTACTGGCCCATACAATCATTCAGGAATATTTAAATATACGAAGAACAGGTTGGCCCGGATTTGATTTTTATTAAAATAATATTAAAAATCCATCGAAAGATGGATTTTGTTTTTATTGGGCACTGTTGTCCGTAGTTTTTTTGTTTTTCTTTTTGTAGAAATAATATCCAATTCCACCGATCAGAAATAAAGGCCATAGCGGGAGAATAAAAAGAAAGACCGAAGTAATTACGTCCCAGCCTGATGAAACTGCGGCCAGTGATTTTTCGCCGAAAGTTTCAGGCTCTTTTTCGAAACTCGATTTATCGGTAAGAGTCACCGTTATTGTACATAAGGTATTTTCTGCGTAGTTATTTCCGGAAACCTGTATGCTTTTAGTTTCAATATCACCAATCTCACTCAGGTCATTCATTAAACTGTCAAAATTACGGAGAGGAACTTTAACGTCCATATAATACACCTTTTGACTGTTTTCTGTGTAAGAGGAGCTTCTGTCGACTGCTTCTGTAGTAGTATAAGAAAGCTCTTCACTTTTTACATAACCATTATTTTTTACAGTTTCTTCCTTTACAAGTTCTTTTACCGTTTCTGCGTTATCAGCTTTTACAGAAAGAATACCCGTTTTTACCATTTTGTTTTTCAGCTCATAGCTGTCATTTTGGGGTTTGTCTTTGTATACGATCTTGGTTTCTTTGATCACTTTCGGAGCCGGAACATTCACAACGATCTTTTCAGTTTTTTTCTCTGCTGAATCTTTCTTCTCAATCTTCGATTCCAGTTTTGTTGAAGCGATTTTATCGGTTAGAGAATCTACCATCTTGGAAGTGTTTTCTATTTTCTGCTGAATTTCGCCTTTGGCATCTTCAAAATCTTTTATTCTGACACTGGCTGAATCCAGAACTTTGTCTGCGGCAGTATTGATGGAAGTGACAGTTTCATTCACAGCAGCAGCTGTACTGTCTGCAGCATGAATTGTATCTTCTACCTGGGATTTTGCTGCTTCTGCCTTTTTACACATAATGAACGTGCCTGATACGGTCACCAGTAATATGAACTTTTTCATAAGATTAATTTTTTGATGAAGTAAAATTAGCGGTGAACAGAGGCAGACTTTTGTAAAAGAAAAGTATTATTCTGGTAAAATCTTAAATGATTAAAAACCATTGTTTTATATTTGTTTTACAATTGTTTTACAAACTGTTTTTGATATCAGAAATATGATGACACAGATAAGCTTTCAAAAAGAAAATATTTGCTTATTGTCTCATTTTAAGAGTTTTAATGATTGGAATGATAATAGAAATAAGAATTTTATGTCTGAAAATTTTTTATATTTGTTATTATGGGTTTATTTATTAAAAGTTTTCTTTTTTTGAATTTTTTCAGCTTTTTGCTGATTAACTGTGCTGATTATAAAAATATGACGCAGATGAATTATCAGCATAAAAATCAGGATAAAGTAGAATTTACTGAAATCAGAAGACTTAATCTTAAAACTGATCTGAAAGAATATACAGTCATTACTTCCACAAAAGGAATCAAAGATCTGTACATGAAACTCAATGATTCAAAATATTCCAGATCAGCCCCGATTCCTGTTTTAGAAGAAGGAGAGTACTTTTTGGTCTTAAAACCTAAACTGAAAAAAATAAAAAACGGCGATATTGAAATTGAAAAACTGGAAACGAACACTTCCATGCTTAACGTTTTTTATAAAGAAGTCGAAAATCAGGAATACACTGACAAAAAACAATCTGATCCCATACTGATCGTGAAAATTATGGGAAGTCCTAAAAAAATTAAATTAACCATACAATAATATTATATAATGAAAAGAAAATTATTACTTCTGACAAGTCTTTTTGTTCTTTCAGGAACAGCTATGGCACAGCAGAATACCTGGAGCAGAGCCTTGCAGAAAAATGTAAAAGAAACAAGAGAAAGAGGCGTAAGAACTGTAGACTATCAATTGGTCAATCTGAATACTGACGAGCTGAAACATCAGCTTTCTCTGGCTCCGGACAGAAGTCGTCTTTCCTCAGAGAAGGGAATTTTCGTAAAGTTTCCCAATGATCAGGGAACATTTGACACATACGAAGTATTTGAAGCATCTGTAATGCATCCGGACTTACAGTCAAGATATTCTGATATAAGATCTTATGTGGGAAAGAGGGTAGGAGATCCTGCTACCAATATCAGATTTACTTATGATCCGTATTTCGGGCTTAATGCTGTAGTAAGAGGAATAAAAGGAATGTACTATATAGATTCATATTCGCAGGATAACAAAACGTATATTGTATATGACAGAAAGAATGCGGTTTCTCAAAACCGATTCGACTGTCTGTTTAAAGGAGATTCGCCTTTAATTGATCTTGCTCCCGATATACATGGTAAAACAGTTGTAGACGGCTTAATGCGTAAATATAGATTGGCTATTACTACAACCACTGAATATACAGCCTATGCTGCCCAACAGGCCGGCGTAGGTGCCGGAACAGATGCCCAGAAAAAAGCAGCTGTACTTGCAGCAGTTAATTTAGCAGTAGCACGCCTTAATCAGGTATTTGAAAATGAAATTTCAGTATCTCTGCAACTTGTTGCTAATACGGATCTGTTGTTTTTCATTGCTTCAGATACTTTTGATGCATTGGATGCTGATCAGATGATTGACGAAAACATTACAGTGACTAATAATGCAATTGGCGTCAATAATTATGATATCGGACATGTATTTTTCCAGGCTACTCAGGGTAATGATAATGGGCTTGCTTATACTCCTGCAATTTGTGGTAGTGTGAAAGCCGGAGGTGTTACAGGTTCAGCAGCTCCTGTGGGAGATCCTTTTGTCATTGATTATGTGGCACACGAAATGGGACATCAGTTTGGTGCCAATCACACACAGAATAATGGCTGTAACAGAAACACGGCAACATCGGTAGAACCAGGGAGTGCAAGTTCCATCATGGGATATGCAGGTATCTGTTCTCCAAATGTACAGAATAACAGTGATGCTTATTTCCATGCCGTAAGTATTCGTGAGATGTATACAAGAATTACGGGAGCAGGAGGAAATTGTTCTGTGAATACAGCAACAGGAAACAATGAGCCGACTGCAAATGCCGGACCTGACAGAACAATTCCAATGGGGACTCCATTTGCTTTAACAGGTGTAGGCTCCGATCCGGATGGCGACGCAATTACCTATAACTGGGAGCAAATTGATACGGGCGCTGCAACAATGCCTCCAAGACCAACCAATGCAATAGGCCCTATGTTCAGATCGATGTGGGCGACAACATCTCCTACAAGATATTTCCCAAGACTCTCAACAATTGTGGAAGGATATGATCCTACGATTATTACAGCAGGAAACTATAGAGCGTGGGAGAAACTGTCTACAGTCGCAAGACCTTTAACTTTCTCCTTATTGGTGAGAGATAATAAACCGATTGGCGGGCAAACAGGACGTGATGATATCCAGCTTACAGTATCTACAGCTGCCGGACCATTTACAGTGACCTCTCAAAATGCAGGCGGTATAGTGTGGAATGTAGGGACACCACAGACCATTACCTGGAATGTTGCCAATACAAATGCAGCTCCGGTAAATACAGCAAATGTAATGATCCTTCTTTCCATAGATGGAGGACTCACGTTCCCTCATACGCTTGTGGCGAGCACGCCAAACAACGGTTCTTACACATTCAATGTTCCGGGTGGCTTGGGAACCAGCTCAACGGCAAGAATAATGATCAAAGCGATTGATAATGTATTCTTAAATGTGAATACAACCAACTTTACGATCAATTCTACATTAGGAACCAGCGAAACTGAAAAAGCGGAAGAAGGAATAAAGATCTATCCGAATCCATCAAAAGGAATCTTTACTATCGAAGCGGAAGGAGGCAATGGCATTTCGTATACGGTATATGCAATGGACGGAAAACTAGTTAATGCGACTAAAGAGGTAAAAGGAGGTAAGATTCGTGAAGAAGTTAACCTGTCTTATCTTCCTTCAGGTGTTTACATTGTTCAGGTAGATAAAGACGGTCAGAAAATTTCCAAAAAACTGATTATTAAAAAATAATACAAGTTTTTGTTATAAAAGAAACCGTTCAACATCACATTGAACGGTTTTATTTAATTTAAATCTTACTCATAACAAGCTGTTTACGGGTACATTTTATAAAAGTAGACGGTTGGGCAATTGCTTTTGTTCTTGAACTGATCATTTCTTTTAACAATTATGTTATTTTAACGACTCATTATTATGTTTTTGGGTTGATTTAACAGTTATTTGATAATTTTTAAAAAAATATTCATAATTAGCATTTTGAATATTTACCTTTGCTTTTTAAGATTCTATAATGAAAGACATGTATTTTGTTCTTGTTTTTAATAGTGCAATCATCAATATTTGTTGATGATGAAATTATATTATTTGATATTAAAAAGATAAGCACAGTAATAATAAGTTTAAAAAAAGAAAAGTAATTTTACACCTCTTAATATTAAAAAAAGGAAAAACTATATGAAAAAACAATTATTTTTGATGGGGATATTTCTTATTTCCAATGTTTTTTTAGCACAAACAAGCCAACTTTGGAAGGAAGTGTCTCAAAAAAATACTTCTGAAATCTTTGAAAATAAGACCAGCATTCTTCACCCCAAAATTTATAATCTTGATTTTGATAATTTAAAGAATGTTTTAGCGAAAGCGCCCAAAAGATTTGCTGTTAAAGGAAAGTCTGATGTTATTGTTTCTTTTCCAAATTCTAATGGCAACTTTGAAAGTTTCAAAGTAAGAGAAAACTCAAATTTCGATCCTGAATTGGCAGCAAAATATCCGGATATTAAATCTTATGTTGGTGTAGGTGAAGATGACCCTAGTTCTACTATTTATTTCAGTATTTCACCATTGGGATTATCTTCAATGGAGATTTATGGAAACAGATCGGCGGTTTTTATCGAGCCATATACAAAAGATCTTTCAACTTATGTTGTTTATAAAAAATCAGATAAAAAAGAGAGCTTAGATAAGTTTGAATGTACTGTGCTGGACGTTGCTCAAAAAGGTCTGGATAATTCTAATCTTGCCGCAAGACCCAATGCTGATGATGGAAAATTAAGAACTTTCAGATTAGCCTTATCTTGTACAGGTGAATATACAACCTATTTCGGAGGAACAGTAGCGGGTTCATTGGCAGCGATGAACAATACAATGACTCGTGTAAACGGGGTTTTTGAAAAAGATTTCTCTGCAAGAATGATCATTATTGCAAACAATAATGCTGTAATTTATACGAATGCAGCTACAGATCCTTATTCTCCATCAGCCCAAATGAATAACTGGAATGCTGAGTTACAGAATACTTTAACCGCAACGATTGGAGAAGCCAACTACGATATCGGCCATTTATTCGGAGCAACTGGAGGTGGTGGAAATGCTGGATGTATTGGTTGCGTTTGTACCAATGGATCAAAAGGAAGTGGATATACTTCGCCGGCAGATGCTATTCCATCTGGTGACAATTTTGATATTGATTATGTTGCCCATGAAATGGGACATCAGTTTGGAGGGAATCATACATTTTCTCATAATATTGAATCAGCAGGGGTAAATATGGAGCCTGGTTCAGGATCTACAATTATGGGATATGCAGGGATTACCAACCAGGATGTGCAACAACATTCAGATCCGTTTTTCCATGCTATAAGTATTCAGCAGATTACCAATAATATTAAAACAAAAACCTGCCCTGTAGTTACCAATACCGGAAATGCTATTCCTACAGCTGATGCAGGATTAGATTATATCATTCCGAAGGGCACTCCATTTGTGCTTACAGGAACGGGTACTGACGCAAATGGAGATACTCTAACCTATATTTGGGAGCAGATGGATAAAGCTGTTTCTGGACAAACCGGAGCAAATTCTGCGGCAACTGCATCAAAAGCTTCTGGTCCTACTTTCAGATCTTGGACTCCACAAACTACTCCTATTAGATATTTTCCAACAATGACTTCAGTATTAGCTGGAAGCACGACCACTCAAGGTTCAGAAATTGCTGTAGAAGCTTTATCAAATGTTGCCAGAAACTATAACTTCAGGTTTACCACTCGTGACAATAGAGCGGGAGGTTCTGGAAACAATTCTGATGATATGGTAGTTACAGTGGATGCAACTGCGGGTCCGTTTACAGTAACTTCACAAAATACTGCAGGGGTTGTTTGGAATGAAGGTCAGTCATATCTAATTACATGGAGTGTCGCCAATACAACAGCCGCTCCTGTAAGCACACCTAATGTAACAATTCTTTTGTCAAAAGACGGCGGTCTTACTTTCCCAACTGTTTTGGTTCAAAGTGCTCCTAATAATGGTTCTTATAATTATACCGTTCCGGGCGGTCTTGGAACAATTTCCAACAATGCCAGAATTATGGTGAAAGGTGTGAATAATATATTCTTTAATGTCAATTTACAGAACTTTACAATTAATTCATCAGTAGTAGTAACCCCAAATCCCGGAAATCCGGTAATAGTTCCTACAAGAATTTACCAGGGTCTCATGATATATCCTGTACCTTCCAATGATGGTTATGTGTATATTAAAGCAGATTTTCCTAGACAGGTTCCGCTGCGTCCTTATGTTATTAGCTACGAATTATTTTCAATGGATGGAAAACTGATTGTTCCTAAAAAGACCAAATACATATTTGATCAGGATCTGGAACAGATTAACTTGAAACATTTGCCTACTGAATCCTATATGATTCATGTTACTGTAGATGGAGAAAAAATTGTTAAGAAACTAATGATGATACCTAAATAAATCATCCAAATAGATTGCATAAAAAAACCGTTCATCTGAACGGTTTTTGTTTTTTTATTATCAATTTAGTCATGTTGAAATTCACTGATGAAATGCAGCTTCACATTCGGGAATTTTTCCTGCGTCATATGAATTGTGAACGAAGAATCTGCCAGGAATACAAGCTGATCATATTTATCTCTGGCAAGGAAACGCTGCTTTAATCTTGCAAATTCCTTAAACTCCTCAGATTTTTCATCCGCTTCCACCCAGCACGCTTTGTGCATGGAAAGAGGTTCATAGGTACATTTGGCACCGTATTCATGCTCCAGACGGTATTGGATAACCTCATACTGAAGTGCTCCCACAGTTCCAATGATCTTTCTGCCGTTCATTTCAAGAGTAAATAACTGGGCCACCCCTTCATCCATCAGCTGATCAATACCTTTGGCCAGCTGTTTGGCTTTAAGCGGATCGCTGTTATTGATATAACGGAAATGTTCCGGAGAGAAGCTTGGAACTCCTTTGAAGCTTAGTTTTTCACCTCCTGTCAAGGTATCACCGATTCTGAAGCTTCCGGTATCATGAAGACCGACAATATCGCCGGGGAAACTTTCATCTACCACTTCTTTTTTGTCTGCGAAGAATGCATTTGGAGAAGAGAATTTCATTTTTTTGCCTTCTCTTACCAACAGATAATTTTCATTTCTTCTGAATGTTCCCGAAACAATTTTCACGAACGCAAGTCTGTCTCTGTGCTTTGGATCCATATTCGCGTGGATCTTGAAAACGAATCCTGTAAAGTTATTTTCTTCCGGCTTTACAAGACGTATATCACTTTCTTTCGGCTGTGGCATTGGAGCAATTTCAATAAATGCATCCAATAATTCACGGACTCCAAAATTATTTAAAGCCGAACCAAAGAAAACCGGCTGTAAATCACCGTTCATATATTCTTCACGGCTGAATTCAGGATAAACAGACTGTACAAGCTCAAGCTCATCTCTCAGGTTTTGAGCAGCTTTTTCACCGATCACCTCATCTATTGAAGGATCATTGATATCGTCAAACTTAACCGTTTCACCAACCCTTTGTTTCTTTTCTTCAAGAAACAGTTGAATATTATTTTCCCAGATATTATAAATCCCCTGGAAATCGCTTCCCATCCCGATCGGGATAGATAGCGGAACCACTCTTAGCCCCAATTTCTGTTCCACCTCATCCAGAAGATCAAATGCATCCTTACCCTCACGGTCAAGTTTATTGATGAAAACAAGCATCGGGATGTTTCTCATTCTGCAGACTTTTACCAATTTTTCAGTCTGTTCCTCAACTCCCTTTGCAACGTCGATTACGACGATCACAGAGTCTACGGCAGTTAAAGTTCTGTAAGTATCTTCAGCAAAGTCTTTGTGACCAGGTGTGTCAAGGATATTGATTTTGTGATTTTTATATTCAAAAGCCAATACGGAAGTCGCTACGGAGATCCCTCTCTGTCTTTCGATTTCCATAAAGTCGGAGGTAGCTCCTTTCTTTATTTTGTTGGATTTTACCGCACCGGCTTCCTGGATAGCACCCCCGAAAAGAAGTAATTTTTCCGTAAGGGTTGTTTTTCCGGCATCCGGGTGGGAAATGATCCCGAAAGTCTTTCTTTTTTGTATTTCTTTGATTAAGTCTGACATAGTGTATTTTGAAGTTGCAAAAATCGGGATTTTTTGCGAGGTTTCAAATAATTTGGAGAATAAGTTGTGGGATTTGGGTTTGAATGTGGGAGAGTGGAAAGGTTTTTAGAGTTTTTAGTTTCGAGTTTCGGGGTACAGGGTGTGCGTTGCGGTTACAGGATTTTATACTGGATTATGAGATAGAAAACATACTGATACTTTAAATATGTTATTCTAAATATTTAAACTCTAAAACATTCAAACCTAAAAAAAACCAACCATGAAACCCAATCCTGAATCTCGCACTCCGTAATCCGCATCTCGAAACCCACACCCCGCACCAAGAATTTCCCTTTTTAGTTGCTCATGGCTTTCAAAAAAATTATCTTTGTTTTTACAAACTTACAGAGAAAAGTATGGAGAATAGCAGGTATCCGAAGTTTACCTTTACATGGATCGGCGGTCTTGTTTTACTGGCAGGATTATTTATAGGAACAATGGCTGTTTCTTTTTTTGGTAGTTTCTGGAAAATTGCTTTCAAGGAAAACCTCGAACTGAAAGACTGGTTCATGATGGTAACCAATGCAGCAGGTTTTTTAACTGCTATTGCTTTTTTCGATTTTTTCATCGTCAGACCTTCAACCGGGAAAAAACTGAACTTCAATTTTTCTACTACGAATTTCTCCACCTATCTCCTGATATTTCCTATGATGATAGGAATGATGCTGATCTCAGAATTTATCACTTCTCTTATTCCTACCACAGGTCCGTTTTGGGGAAAATATTATGAGTTTTTCTCGCAGCTTATGGAGCAGCTCACCTTCGAGCCGGTTATCATGATCATCATGACGGTGATCACGGCCCCTATTTTTGAAGAGATTATTTTCAGGGGTATTATTCAGAAAGGGCTTATCAACAAAGGAGTGGACCCACGGAGAGCTATTTTTTACGCATCCATTATCTTTGGGCTGGTTCACGCAAATCCATGGCAGTTTGTTGGAGCCGTATTGCTGGGATGCGTATTGGGACTGGTCTATTATAAAACAAAATCCCTGTTGCTGCCGATGTTGCTACATGGGTTCAATAACCTGTGCTCTTCATTGCTGGTTACTTATACCAAAAGCGAGAGTTTTGCAGACGCTTTCAAAATTTCCGAATGGGTTATTCTGGCGGTTGGGATTGTACTTTTTTCTTTGTTCTGTTATCTTTTTACAAAAAAATATAAGGTGCATTACGCTGAAATATAATAAAATTCGGATATAAAATTAACCGTAAATGGTACGGAAAAACAAATTGAGCAAAAATGAATATAGATATGGAATTATTGGTTGCCACACACAACGAACACAAAAAAGAAGAAATCCAGCAGATCCTGGGAAATAGTTTTACAGTAAAAAGTCTTACCGATTATCATATTCATGAAGAGATTGTAGAAGATGGTGATTCCTTCAATGCCAACGCCCTGATTAAAGCGAAATACTGTTTTGAAAAAACCGGAATTCCAAGCTTAGGGGACGACAGCGGTCTTGCTGTTGAGGCTTTGGATGGCAGACCCGGAATTTTTTCCGCACGCTATGCAGGAGACCATGATTTTGCTAAAAATATCGAAAAGGTTTTAAGCGAGCTGGAAGGTCAGGACAATAGAAAAGCCTATTTCATTACGGTTCTATGTTACTATGACGAAAATGGAGCGCGTTATTTTGAAGGAAAAGTTCACGGAAATTTACTCACAGAAAATAAAGGACACAAAGGCTTTGGATATGATCCTATCTTCGTTCCCGAAGGATATGACAGCACTTTTGCAGAAATGAATCCGGAAGATAAAAACAAGATAAGCCACCGCAAACAGGCACTGGATCTGTTTCTGGATTTCCTTAAAGTAAAAGAATAATTATTCTATGCTGGTTCTATTTAAACTTACATCCAAAAAATATGTTTAAATTTTCTGTCGTACATTTGTTATAATAAACTATTGATTTGAGTACTTATTTAACGATACTAGGCTTTAATTCAGCTATTCCGACCATTAATTCTTCCCCAACGGCGCAGCTGCTGGAAATGGAAGAAAGACATTTTCTGATCGATTGCGGAGAAGGAACCCAGGTACAGCTGAGAAAGGCGAAAGCGAGATTTTCAAAGATCAATCATATCTTTATATCACATCTTCACGGCGATCATTGTTTCGGTCTTCCCGGTCTTATTGCCTCTTTCCGTTTGCTCGGAAGGGACAATCCTCTGCATGTTTATGGTCCGAAAGGAATCAAAAAAATGCTGGAAACCATCTTTACCATTACGGAAACGCATCGTGGTTTTGAAGTGATTTATCACGAGCTGGACAAAGACTATTCCGAAAAAATCTATGAAGACAGCAGGGTAGAAGTATATACCATCCCGCTGGATCACAGAATATATTGCAACGGCTATCTTTTCAAGGAAAAACCTAAAGACAGGCACCTCAATATGAAGGAAATTGCCAAATACAGCGAAATAGAAACCTGTGATTATCATAATATAAAAGCAGGAAAAGATGTTGTGCTGAGCGATGGTTATGTCCTCAAAAATGAAGTACTAACCTTAGATCCGGCACCTCCTGTTTCCTATGCTTTCTGCAGCGATACCCGGTATCTTGAATCAGTGCTCCCCATCATTAAAAATGTTACGGTTCTGTATCACGAATCCACTTTCCTTCACGACCTGAAAGAAATGGCAGACTATACCGGACATTCAACAGCTTTGGAGGCGGCAACGATAGCTCAGAAAGCTGAAGTGGAAAAATTGATCCTTGGGCATTTCTCAAACCGGTATGCAGACCTTACCGTATTTACGGATGAAGCCAGAAATGTGTTTCCCAACACCTTCCTTCCAAAAGCACTGGAAAGTGTAAAAATTTAAAAACCTGTATGCTTAATTTTGAAGAATTGAAAAGCTTTTTGAATGAAAAGGCAGACCAATACAACAGCCCCGATTTTATAGAAGATGATCCTATACAGATTCCGCACCGTTTCAGTTTAAAACAGGATGTGGAAATTGCAGGTTTTTTAGCTGCAACTATTTCCTGGGGTAACCGGAAGTCAATCATCAGATCTGCAGATAAAATGCTTGACATTATGGGGAATTCACCTTATGATTTTGTCTTGAATTATTCTGAAAAAGATCTGGATATCCTTCAGGACAAAAGTATCCACAGAACTTTTAACGGTCAGGATTTTGCATATTTTATCAGGCAGTTCAATAAGATTTATAAAGAAAATGAGAGCCTGGAAAACTTATTTAAAGTAAACGATCAGGAAACTAATTTTCAGCACGCTATTGAAAGGTTCAGAAGCAGTTTTCTGGAACCTGGGAAACACAGAAGCCACAAACATATCAGCTCGCCTTATAAAAACTCTTCCTCCAAAAGAATTATAATGTTTCTGAGGTGGATGGTGCGAAAAGACAAACATGGCGTAGATTTTGGTATTTGGGAAAATATAGATCAGAAATACCTCTCGATCCCGTTAGATGTACATACAGGAAATATTTCCAGAAAGCTCGGTCTGGTTTCCAGAACACAGAATGACTGGAAAACTGTGGAGGAACTGGATGTAGCCATCAGAAAATTTGATGAAAATGATCCTGCTAAATATGATTTCGCCCTATTTGGGCTTGGAGTGACCAAAGAACTCTTATAACACTAAGAAAGGATGAAAAAAGAAACTGAAAAAATAGACGCTTTAGAAAAAATTGCTAACGGTATTACCTGGTGGGTAGGCTCTATCCCGTCACTCATTGTTCATACTTTATTTTTTATCACTTCATTTCTTTTGCCGATACTCAATATTGTTGAGTTTGATAAGATGCTTCTGATCCTTACAACCGTAGTTTCTCTGGAAGCCATTTACCTGGCTATTTTTATTCAGATGTCTGTCAACAAGAGTCATGAAAAGATTGAAGATATCCAGGAAGATATTGAAGACATTCAGGAAGATATCGAAGAGATCAGCGAAGATATTGAAGAGATCAGCGAGGATATCGAGGAGATTAATGAAGACATTGAAGATATCCAGGAAGATATTGAAGAGATCAACGAAGATGAAGATGAGGAAGACCATAATGAAAGGGCCAAGAATGTCATTCTGAAAAGCAATGTCAATTCCAATAAAAATGAGATCAAGGCTTTAAAAGATATCATCAGCCAGCTTCAGACAGAAATAGATCAGCTGAAAAAGGAATAATATAACCTGAGTTCGGGTTAAGATATTCTGTTTTTAATAAGTAAGGAAGCCGGGAGTGGGAAGTGAGTTGAGGTTGAAAAACCAGTTACAAAATTTAACTTCCAGCCTGTTATCCTTAATTTTCTTATTACGAACTCAGGTTAATACAAATTATAAATGAGAATAGTTTTCAAATTAAAAGCAGACCATCCGTACAGTTGGTCTGCTTTTTTATGCTTATTTCCAGGTTTAAAATTAAATTCTACTAATTTTGTGGAATATGTAATTATAAAATAAATTTATTACTAATATAGATGTTAAATTAATTGGATTGACGGGAAAAGAGTGTTTTTTATTGTTATTTTTGTTACATTTGAACAAATAAAAATAAAATGTTCAATTATAGACTGAATAATTACTTTTTAGTTACCATGTTTCTATTGACTTCTGTTTCTGCATTTTCCCAGAAAGTGAACAGAAAGCCACAGTCCGAAAAGTTTAGCATCCAGAGTAAAAAAGCCGGTGCATTTATTGATGTAAATGTGCCTACTTATGCACCTTCTGCGTTTACCATAGATCAGCTGGTGAAAAATGTACTGATCTCCGGAGGATCTGTCTGTGCGGCACCCAATGTGAGCAATGTAACCATATCTCCCAATCAGCCTCCAACAGATACGGAAAGGGCATGGGGATATTTTCATAAGGGAACCACTAATTTTCCTTTTACTGATGGAGTTGTGCTTGTTTCCGGTAAAGCAAGAAGAGCAGGAAACGGGTTGGAAGCCTCTACATTAAGTGATATTGTTCCTGGAGCCGGGATGAATGATCCTGATCTGGTAGCTGCTATTAATCCACCGGATGACCTTAAAGATGTTGTGTCTCTGGAATTTGATTTCGTTCCGAACAGCAACCAGGTGAAATTTAATTATTTATTTGCCTCGGAAGAATATACAAGCGGATTCCCATGTGGTGATTTTGCAGATGGTTTTGCTCTCCTCTTGAAAAAAGTAGGGGACCCAACCTATGAGAATTTAGCCGTTCTTCCCAACGGAGCAGGACCGGTAAGTGTTCTTAATATTGTGCCATTGGGGGTGGGATGTGATGGAGAAACCATTAATGAACAGTACTTCGGAGGATTGAATACTCAGAATATCGAAACCAATTTCATAGGACGAACTATACCTCTTACAGCAGTGGCCACGGTTGTTCCGGGCCAGACCTATCATTTTAAAATGGTAATGGCAGATGCAGTTGATAATAGTTATGATTCTGCAGTATTTCTGCAGGGTGGATCATTTGACATCGGAATGACTATTGTGGATGGTAATGGAAATCCTTTGGGAGAAACCCTGAATATGTGTGATAATACTCCACAAACTTTAAAAGCACAGGTATCAACCGTACCGGGAATGACCTACAAATGGTACAAAAACGGTGTCGTGATTCCTAATGCGACCAGTGCTGTATATATAGCCACTTCGCCCGGAGTATATGAAGTAAAAACTTTTGTGAGCGGAACAGAATGTCAGAAAGCAAGCATTACCATTATAGGAGGAACTTCTCCCACCGCTCAGAACGCAACACTGAAGCTTTGTGCTACTCCTACTTTGAGCACATTCAATTTAGAAGACGCAAAGCCACAGATAAGTACAACACAAGGTGCGGTATTTCGTTTTTATGCCAATCAGGCGGATGCGCAGGCTCAAAACAACAGCTTTATTACCAATCTTACCAACTACAACGGCACCGATGGACAGATTATCTATGTAGTGGTTTCCAATGGTGCATTTTGCAGCAAAATGGTGACCCTGACGCTAAAAAGAGAAGAAACACCTGTTGCTCAGATTACTGCTCCGAGAATGAGGATCTGCGAAGGAGAATCTCTGATACTGACAGCTGCTGGCGGTGTAACCTATCAATGGGGAGATACTTCTTCTACCGGAGGAGTAAGAACAGTAAGTCCAACCCAGACCACAACCTATACCGTATATGCTATTGGTGCACAGGGCTGTAAGTCACTGCAACCCGCATCCATTACCATTGATGTAGTTCCGGCTATCGTATCTACACTGAAAGGAGGGCAGATCTGTGAAGGAGATATGATCCTTTTAGATGCCGGATCAGGACCGGGCTATACTTATGAATGGAGTACAGGAGAAACCACTCAGGGCATTACTGTATCAACACCGGGTGAATATACCGTTATGATCAGTAACGGAGTATGTTTAAAAGAATTTAAGACTCAGGTAATACGTGCTGTAGTTCCCGAAATTATAAAAGTTGATTATAATGACAGCGGAACAATGGTTCTTACGGCAAGTAATCCTAGTAACGGTACATTAGAATATTCTGTAGACAATGGCTTTACTTGGCAGGCATCCAATGTATTCTCCAATGTTCCTAAGAATACCGTAATATCCATCCGTGTCAAAGTGAAAAATACCAGCTGTGTAGGATTCCTGGAATACTTTACATTTGTTATGAAAAATGTAATTACACCAAACGGAGACAACGTAAACGATATTATTGACTTTAGCGGAGTAAGCAGTTACAAAGATTTTCAAGGTTTCGTTTTTGACCGTTACGGAAGAGAAGTGTTCAAAGCCGGCAAAACAAGGCCGTATTGGGATGGCTATTTCCAGGGCAAACGTCTCCCTACCGCATCTTACTGGTATCAGGTGACCTATCAGGATCCTGCCAGTAAACAGACGGCAGTGAAAACAGGATGGATTCTTCTTAAAAATTTAGAATAATCTTTTATATAATTTATAGAAAGGCTGGCGTTTTTGTCAGCCTTTCTTATTATTTTCAAACAAAGCAAATTTATATTGCAGAATAAATAAACTTGCATTAGTGATAATGTAAATTGTGCTAAATTAAGTTTCAATCAAAAAAAATAGTATTTTTGTTTAAAATACTATAAAATGTTAAATAGGAGGATTGGAAATTTATTTTTGGCGTTATTTTTTGCATTCATCGGCAGTTTGGTTTTTGCTCAAAACACAGACAGAGCAGCGATACCTGCAAAAAAAGCTAGTGCCACCTCTTTGAAAGCAGGTGTTTTTATAGATGTAAATACACCCAATTATCCAGAGTCCGGCTACAGCATTACACAGCTGGTAAAAGACGTCTTGATTTCCGGAGGAGCATGTTCCACGTCCAATGTAAGCAACGTGACTGTTTCCCCCAATTTATCAATAAATGATCCTGGGCGAAGCTGGGGATTTTTTAATAAAGGAACTACAGCTTTTCCTTTTGCAAAAGGAATTGTTCTTTCCACAGGATACGCTGCAAAAGCAGGGAATAATTATCAGGGAATTTTAAGTGACGGCCTGAATACTTTTGGAGATACAGACCTGGCTACGGCTTTGGGAATCAATAATGGTGAACTGAGAGATGCTACCTACATAGAATTTGATTTTGTACCGGCTTCTACAGAGATTACATTCAGATACCTGTTTGCTTCCAAAGAATATGCTCCCGCATTCCAGTTTGCATGTACCAAATCAGACGGATTTGCTTTACTGTTAAAAAAAGCAACTGATCCTAACTATACCAATCTCGCAGTACTTCCCAATGGAGCAGGCCCCGTGAGTGTAACTAACATACATCCTGCAATTTCCGGGAGTTCTGGCTGTGGACCTATAAACGAACAGTATTTCGCTGGGATCAATAACCCTATTGTTGAAACTAACTTTGACGGACGTACAATTCCCTTGACCGCAAAAGCGACTGTAATTCCCGGCCAGACCTATCACTTCAAAATGGTCTTGGCGGATTTTAGTGACAGGAGTTATGACTCAGCCGTATTTCTGGAAGCAGGATCATTTGATATCGGTGTGAAAATTCTTGATCCTGCCGGAGTGCAGCTTCCTGATACAGTCTATATGTGCGACAATACACCTCAGACATTTACAGCCTCTGTTCAGGTTCCTAACGTTACCTATCAGTGGTTTTTAAATAATAACCCTATTCCTGGCCAAACCGGAGCTAGTTATACTGCTACGCAACCCGGAGTATACAGTGTTCAGGTATTCATCCAGGGAAATACATGCCCGGGAACAGGAACCATTACAGTAGTAGGAGGGACTTCCCCTACAGTACAGAATGCCACCCTGACAGCCTGTTACACTGTTGGAAATGCAACTTTTAATTTACCTTCTGCAGACGCTTCTATAAGTACAACACCCGGTGCAACATTTACATACTACTTAAACCAGGCAGATGCGCTTGCCGGAAATGCCAATACCATTCCCGGCCCTACAGCCTATTCAAGCCCGGGAGGACAAACAATATATGTTCGCGTTAAAAATGGCTTCTGTTTCAAAGTAGCTGAATTGCAGCTGGTAAAAGCACCTCAGATGACTGCATCAATTTTGCCGCCTGCGGTATTAACCTGTGCCAGCTCTCAGACCACCTTAGATGCTTCGGCTTCTGTTTATCCTGCAGGATCTACTTTTAACTGGACGACAACCGGTGGAAATATAGTTTCCGGAGGAAATACATTAACTCCGGTGATTAATGCCCCGGGAACCTATACTTTAACAATATCAAAAACTTATCAGCCGGGACCGGTTACCTGTACCGCTGTTGCTAATGTTACAGTTACAGGAGACAGCGCACCACCTGTAACAGGACTTACTGCAAGTAAAACCCAGATATGTAGTGGCGAATCGGTAACTTTAACAGCATCCGGAGGCACGACCTATAACTGGACGGGACTTCCAGGGACAGGTAATACTCAGACAGTATCACCTACTACAACTACTACATACACAGTAACTGCTGTAGGCGCCAATGGATGTGTGTCTCAAAGCCCTGCCACGATTACTATTGAAGTATCGCAGCCCATCACTGTACAGAATGCTATATTGCATAAATGTTATGCTCCTGGACTTACTTATGATCTGACCACTGCTCAGAGTCAGATTACTTCTGCAGGGGCAGGTGTTACTTTTACTTATTATATCAATCAGGCTGATGCTCTTGCAGGAAATGCTAACTTTATTGCCACGCCGACAACCTATTCGCCTCCGGGAAATCAGACTATATATGTATTGGTGAAAAACGGAGGATGTCATTATGTGGTTTCCCTTCAGTTACTGACAACAGCCGAAACAACACTTACCATTGCAGCACCACAGCAAATAACCTGTACTACGCCTCAGACCACATTAAATGCTTCGGCATCTGTAGTGCCTGCCGGATCTACCATTGCATGGACAGCAGCAGGAGGTGGAAATATAGTATCAGGTGCCAATACACTTAATCCTGTAGTTAATGCAGGAGGAACCTATACACTTACCGTTACCAATGTATCCCAGCCGGGAAATTTAACCTGTACCTATACAGCAACAGTTACTGTAACGCAAAATACAACATTGCCAACAACTACCGTTGTATCCTCTCAACCTAGAATATGCGTTGGAGAGTCAGTAACGTTAACTGCTTCAGGAGGTGCAACCTATAACTGGACGGGTCTTCCCGGAAACGGAAATACCCAGGTGGTTTCTCCGGTTGTTACTACCGTTTATCAAGTATTTGCCGTAGCAGCTAACGGATGTGTTTCCGCAACCCCGGCCACAGTTACTGTAATAGTTGGGCCACCAACAGCGGGTATATCCGCATCCAAATCAAAAATATGTGCCGGAGAGTCCGTTACCCTTACGGCTACCGGAGGAATTACCTATAACTGGGTAGGGCTTCCAGGAAACGGAAATACTCAGGTAGTTTCGCCAACCGTTACTACAGAATATTCGGTTTTTGCATTGGGAGGTAATGGCTGTAGCTCAGTACTGCCTGCAAAAATAACCATCGAAGTGGTTCCGGCTATTGTCTCTACATTAGAGGATGTATATGTATGTGCCGGAGATACGGGAGTTCTGGATGCCGGTGTTGGTACTAACTATACTTATTTATGGAGTACGGGTGCAACTACGCAGACCATTTCTACCAATGTTCCAGGAACCTATACCGTTACTATCAGTAATGGAGTATGTTCTAAAACTTTCACCGGAAAATTATTGAATCCTGATCTTCCTCAGTTTACGAATATTGTATATGATAATCATGTGCTTACCCTTACAGCAAGCAACCCTACGGGAGGTGAATTGGAATATTCAATAGACGGAGGTGTAGTATGGCAGTCGTCCAATATATTTTATAATGTTTTAAATAATACAAATTACCATGTGATGGTAAGGGTAAAAGATGCAAATTGTAGTACCTCACTGGATTATTTCACATTTGTAATCAATAATGCCATAACGCCTAATATGGATGGAGTAAATGATACCATAGATTTCTCAGGACTTAGAGGATATAATAATTTTGCGGCATCAGTTTTCGACCGGTATGGTGCGGAACTTTTCCGTGCAACCAAAACCGATGCTATCTGGACCGGTTCTTTAAAAGGAATGAACCTACCGACAGGCACTTATTGGTATAAGGTACAGTGGGAAAATCCGGCCAGCAAAAAACTGGAGCAGCGATCAGGCTGGATATTGCTAAAAAACAGAAACTAATAGATAAACCTTCCATATTTGGGAGGTTTGTTTTTTTTATATTAAAAATTTTATAAAAAATATAGGATATATTTGGAAATAAATTAAATTTGTTGAAACAAAAGTATTATGCGAAGAAATCTACTATTCCTTTTATTTTTCTTAGTCGTTTCGACATTTTTATTTTCACAGACAACTGGCCCCCGAAAACCTCCTAAAGACAAGCCTGCCGGATCAGTTACCCAAAAAGCAGGCACTTTTATTGATGTGAATACTCCGGGATATGCAGAATCCGGCTATTCCATTACACAGCTGGTAAAAGATGTCCTGATCTCTTCAGGAACAAACACTTGTGTGACACCTACTGTATCCAATGTGAAAATTACACCTAATCATGCCGTAACAGATGCTGACAGATCCTGGGGATATTTCCATAAAGGAACTACCAATTTTCCTTTCAAAGATGGGATTGTACTTTCTACAGGAAAAGCAAGAAGAGCAGGTAACGGACCTGAAGGAAACCTGAGTGATAATAATGGTGGTGGTACAGATTCAGATCTTGCACAGGCTATTGGATCTACCGGAACGCTAACGGATGGTGTTCTTTTGGAATTTGACTTTGTCCCTACAACATCACAGATTAAATTTAATTATATTTTGGCTTCGGAGGAGTACTCCGGCTCATTCCCATGTCAATATGCAGATGCTTTTGCCATTTTGCTTAGACCGACATCAGGAGGACCTTATCAGAATATGGCAGTGCTTCCGGGCGGTGCCGGTCCTGTAAGTATTACCAATATCCACCCGCTAATTCCTGGCGGAGGCGGTTGTGCTGCGATTAATGAGCAGTATTTTGCAGGATATAATACAGGCAATGTTGAAACCAATTTTGAAGGAAGAACAATTCCCCTTACTGCAACTGCGACTGTAATGGCAGGACAGGAATATCATTTTAAAATGGTTGTTGCTGATTATGCACCGGGAAGCTTTGAAGATCATGGCTGGGATTCTGCTGTATTTCTGGAAGGAGGATCATTTAATATCGGTGTAGAGCTTCTGGATCCCAGCGGTGCTACATTACCTTCTGAAATCAATGTCTGCGATAATGAACCGCAGGTGATCACAGCGTCAGTAAGTGACCCTAACTTATTATACCAATGGTACCTGAACGGAGCTCCGATAACGGGTGCCACTACCAATACGATTACGGCTGTACATCCCGGAACATACACTATCGAAGTAAGTGTTCCTGGAAATCCTTGTCCGGGTAAAGCAAGCATAGAAATTCATGGAGGAACCACTCCGCAGGCACAGGATGCTACGCTTCTGCTGTGTTCTACGCCGGATATTACCACTTTTGACCTTACTAATGCCATGCCGTCAATAAGCCCGACGCCTGGAGCTGTGTTCAGATTCTATGTAAATCAGGCTGATGCTGTGGCTCAGAACAACAATTATATTCAGAATATTTTAAATTATAACGGTACGGATGGGCAGATTCTTTATGTTGTCGTTTCAAACGGAGGTTTCTGCAGTAAGCTTATAGAATTAAAATTACTCAAAGAAACTACGCCTAAGGCAGGTATAAAATCTTCCAGAATTAAAATATGTCCGGGAGAAACAGTAACTCTTACAGCTGATGGAGGTGTTACTTATCAGTGGGTTAATTTTCCGGGTACAGGAAATATACAAACCGTAACCCTCTATCAGACCACTACATTTTCAGTTTATGCAGTGGGGACAAAAGGATGTCGTTCTTTAAATCCTGCTACCATAACCGTAGAGGTTACTCCGGAGATCACTTCACCTCTAAAAGATGTTGAAATGTGTCTTGGGGACCGTGTTACTTTAGATGCGGGTGCAGGACCTAATTATAAATATTTATGGAGCACGGGAGCTACAACGCAAACCATTACTGCAGACAGCTGGGGCGTTTATACAGTGGAGGTTGATAATGGATTCTGTAAAAAGATATTCACAGCCAAAGTAGGAGGAGCTGCCACCCCTTTCGTGACAGCAGTGAACTATGAAAGTGCTAAAAAAACAGTGACGATTATTGCGGAGAATCCTATGATGAACAATACTCCAAGTACTTTAGAATATTCTATTGACAATGGAATCACATGGCAGGAGTCTAATATTTTCACAAATCTTTTAGACAATACAAATTATACCGTATTGGTGAGAAGAGTGGGAACTCATTGTATAGGAACCTTTGATTTCTACACGCTGCAGATCAATAACATCATTACGCCTAATGATGATGGTATAAATGATGTTCTGGACCTTAAAGCATTGGTTGGATTCAAAAATTTCACAGGATCTGTTTTTGACAGATATGGTGTGGAAATGTTCAGATTCTCTAAAGAAAAACCTGTATGGGACGGAACAGTGGGAGGAAAAAAACTGCCTACAGCAACTTACTGGTATAAATTTAATTTCGAATATCCTAAGTCAAAAATTCAGATGAACTGGTCCGGATGGATCATGCTTAAGAATCGGGAATAAGATATAGAAATCATGCATAAAAAAAGCCTTTCAAGTACACTTGAAAGGCTTTTTATTTTTTAATAATGGTTTTATTGATTTTGTTTCCAGAGATTGGCAAAGCCTATAAAATCCAGAACGCTGAGCTCCTCCGCTCTTTTGTCCAAAAATTCGTGGGTTTTTAAAGCTTCAGGAATATTCAATACTTTCAATGAGTTTGAAAGCTTTTTCCTTCTCTGGTTAAATCCTGCTTTTACGATCTGCTTAAAAAGAACCTCATTTCCGGCCAGGCCTTCTTTAGGGTTTCTTGTCAGTCGGATCACTCCTGATTTTACTTTTGGAGGCGGATTAAACACATTCTCATGAACGGTGAACAGATAAGATACATCATAATAAGCCTGGATCAGAACAGAAAGAATACCGTAATCTTTAGTTCTGGGTACTGCAGCCGTTCTTTCTGCAACTTCTTTCTGGAACATTCCTACCATTTCAGGGATCTGCTGATAATAATCAACGATCTTAAAAAGAATCTGTGAAGAAATATTATAAGGAAAATTACCAATAATGGCAAGCTGCTCTCCATGGATAAAATGGAAGTCCTGTTTCAGAAAATCCCCTACAAAAGTATTTTCTGTGATCTTTGAATAATTCTTTTTCAGGTATTCAATAGATTCTGTATCTATCTCTGCCAGATAGATGGTCTGCTCTTTTTCAAACAGATATTTGGTAAGGACGCCCATTCCGGGACCTACTTCCATGACATTTTTATAGTCTTCAAAACTAAGACCTTCCACGATTTTCCTCGCGATATTTTCATCTGTCAGAAAGTGCTGTCCAAGATGTTTTTTTGCTTTTACACTCAAAGTTTTTTATGATTTTATTAACAATGATTTTCTTTAATTGGTCCCAAATTTCGGAAGATTTTTTCTAATTTAGCCAAAAATTTTAATATTAATGGCTAAATCTGTAGATGAGTTTAATAAGAAAAGGCTTCGGTCAAGCAATATTACAGTCGTAATAAGTATCGCATTAGTGTTATTTTTGTTAGGATTAATGGGGCTTATTTTAATTAATGCCCAAAAGTATTCTGACTACATTAAAGAGCAGCTCGTAGTGAATGCTTATTTTGATGAAAACTATGATGCAAAGGATTCTGTAAAAATTGCAAAACTGGAAGAGGAAACTTTTAAAAAGGTACAGACCTTAGCTCCTGTAAAAAAAGCAACCTATATCTCGCGGGATATGGCGGCTAAAGAAGCCAAAAAAACAATGGGGATAGACAGTGATGCTCTTTTTGAGGAAAATATTTTTCCTTCATCCATTGAGGTGGCATTAAAACCCGAATACGTAGATCCGGCAAAAATTGACGGTGCGATTAAAGTGATCAAAGCCGTTCCGGGTATTGTAGATGTTAAGAACGACAGTACTTTGATGGTGGATGTATACAACAACCTCAGCAGAATCTTGAAATGGATCCTCGGATTCTCTATTCTGTTCCTGGTGCTGGCAGTAGTGCTGATCAACAACTCGATCAGACTCAAAATATTCTCCAAAAGATTTATCATCAAAACCATGCAGCTCGTTGGCGCAAAAAGGAGATTTATCCTTAAGCCGTTTATCATCGAAGCTATTATCCTGGGGGCTATCGGATCTGTAATAGGTCTTCTTGCACTGGGTGGAGTATGGTATTATTTTACAAGCCAGATTGGTTCAGCTTTCGTACAGGATAACAACCAGTATTTCTGGCTGATTGTTTTAGTACTTGGGGTAGGAATTTTTATTTCTGTTTTAAGCACCATTTTCGCTACATGGAGGTTCTTAAAATCAAACGTTGACGATCTATATTACTCTTAATAATGAGCAAAAAAACAAATAAATTTGCCGCTTCAGAGTTTGGCAAGGAAACCGAAGTACCACAGGAAAATACCTTTTACTTCGGACAGCAGAACTTCAGGTGGATGCTGATTGGGCTGGCTTTTATCGTAGTGGGTTTCCTGCTGATGATGGGGCCGGATGCTAATACAGTAGATGGTAAATTTGATCCCAATGCATGGAATGACGGTATTTTTTCCATCCGAAGGATCAGAATTGCACCACTGTTTATAGTAATAGGCTTTGTAATAGAAGTTTATGCTATTTTAAAAAGAAAATAATTAAAATATTCTTTATTTAAAGATTAAAGGGTTAGGGGATTTAGAAAGATTTCTAAATTTCAGAATCTTTTGATCTTTAAGTTTTTATACACACAAAATATGGATTTAATCAAAGCAATCATTATTGCTATTATTGAAGGACTTACAGAGTATCTTCCTATTTCTTCTACGGCACACATGGGATTTGCAGCGAACCTTTTGGGTCTGCAGGATGATGAATTTCTGAAAATGTTTCAGGTGTCTATTCAGTTTGGTGCTATTTTATCGGTTGTAGTGGCGTACTGGAAGAAGTTTTTTGATCTGAATAATCTTCAGTTTTATTATAAGCTTGCTTTTGCCGTTGTTCCGGCATTGATTCTGGGGTATTTATTTGATGATAAAATTGAAGCTGTCCTTGGAAACCAGATTGCCATATCTTCCGTGCTCGTATTGGGAGGCGTAGTCCTGCTTTTCGCAGACAAATGGTTCAAAAATCCTACCATTGATGATGAAAAGGGAATTACCATAAGAAAAGCAATCACAATAGGGTTCTGGCAGTGTCTTGCGATGATGCCGGGAACAAGCCGCAGTGCTGCTTCTATTATCGGAGGGATGTCGCAGGGACTTACCAGAAAAGCGGCAGCAGAATTTTCTTTCTTCCTGGCAGTTCCAACAATGTTGGCTGTTACTGTATATTCCGTTTTCCTGAAAACATGGGGAAAAGAAACCGGAAATCCTCAGAAAGGATATGAAATGATCATGACATCTCAGGATCACATTATGATCTTCGTAGTAGGAAATATTGTAGCCTTTATTGTGGCGCTGATCGCTATTAAAGCATTCATCGGAGTACTCAACAAGTATGGTTTCAAACCCTGGGGTTGGTACCGTATCTTTGTAGGAATTGCTCTGTTGATTTATTTCTATTTCTTTAAATAAACTATGAAAAGTAATATTTTAAAAATATTGGCTTTTTCCGGCCTCATTGTTTCCTGTACTCCGGCACATACGCTGTTCGTGAAAAATAATACCGGAGAAAGGATAGAATTTTTCGTTGAGCTTAAAGAAAAGAACCTTGCTGAAGATCTACTGATCTGTAAAGAGCTTGTACCGGACGAAAAACTGGATCACAAACCTTTTATTGAATATTCCAAAGAAGGAAAATGCTACCGTCAGAAAATTACATCTGTGAGCAAAACCAGCTATAAATTTAATTTGCCTGAAAATTACACGGTGAACATTGCTCCGAATAATTCAGTATACCCCTTTCAGAATATATATTACTTCATTGGTGATAAAAAATGTTTTGTGAATGTAGAAAACGGACCTGACTGCAAGCAGAAGGTCAATAAGCTGCCAAGCCTTGTAAGTATCACCGAAATTTTAGAATAATGACAGCTGAAGAACTGCAATCAGGATATGTGTTTTTATTGGACAAACCTTTGGACTGGACCTCTTTCCAGGCTGTCAATAAAATGAAATATAAGCTCAAAAGAGAATTTAATCTTCCCAAGAAATTTAAAATAGGCCACGCCGGAACCTTAGATCCGAGAGCAACAGGACTGCTTATTGTCTGCTGTGGGAAATTTACGAAGAAGATTCCCGAAATCCAGGACGCTCCTAAAGAATATTGGACCGAGATCAAAATAGGAGTTCAGACCGAATCCTATGACACGGAAAAACCTGAAATTCTTCACCAGGATATTGCCCACATTACAGAAGAGCAGATTAAAGAAGCTCTTGAAAAATTTGTTGGGGAAATAGAACAGAAACCTCCGGTGTACTCAGCAATAAAGATAGATGGGCAAAGGGCTTATAATCTGGCCAGAGCAGGAGAGGAAGTGGAAATGAAATCCAGGAAAACGACGATTTTTTACATTAAGGATATTAAAATTGATCTTCCTTTGGTCAGTTTTATGGTAGGGTGCTCAAAAGGTACCTATATCAGAAGTCTGGCTCATGACATTGGGCAGGAGCTGGGAGTGGGAGCTTATCTTACACAGCTTAGACGCACAAAGATCGGAGATTATACGATTGAAAATGCGACTGCTGATTTTCTGGAGAATGAATACAGATTCGAAAGCTTATGATAAAAAATTTCCTCTTTCTTTTAAGCCTGTTATATACCGCTACTTGTTTTTCGCAGGAAACAGAGACTAAAAAAGTTAAAATGGATTTTTACCTCAATCCATCACTCAATATCGGCTATAATCTTCAAAACAGAGATAATCAGTTTACAGATTCACAGTATATTGAGCCAAAAAGGATTGGTAAAATAACATATGGAATATCAGCAATAGGCGGTTACAATTTTCTTCCTAACTTTGCACTCGGAACAGGATTTAAATACAGTTTTATAGAAGACAATTACCATCTGGTCTACTGGATGATCCAGCCGAAGATCATATTCAGCCCGGGTGACCGTCCTTTTTATATTGATTTAAATTATGGAAAGCAGCTTAATCACTCGGTGATTTCTGATTCCGAATTTTGGGGAGCAAGATTAGGAATCATGGTTTCCTACTCAAAAAGACTGAGCCAGGAAGGTGGAATTACTTTTGAAGGGCATCAGCTGAATGGTAAGTCTAATGGCTTTTTCATTGGATTAAGTTACGGAATTACTATTTTCAGCAATAAAAATTATACAGGTTACGGAGAAGATTAATGGAAAAAACGCGCATCAATAAATATTTATCAGAAGTTGGCTATTGTTCAAGAAGAGCCGCTGATAAACTTTTGGAAGAAGGAAGGATAACAATTAACGGAAAGGTCCCGGAAATGGGAACCAAAGTTTCTGATGAAGATCTCGTGGAAGTAGATGGAAAACCGATCCGTGAACCGCAGGATAAGCCTATTTACATCGCTTTTAACAAACCTGTGGGGATTGTGTGCACTACAGATACCAAACGTGAAAAAAACAATATCGTTGACTATATCAATCATCCGAAAAGAATTTTCCCGATCGGAAGACTGGATAAGCCCAGCGAAGGCCTGATTCTTTTGACCAGCGACGGAGATATCGTAAACAAAATTCTCCGGGCAAGAAATAACCACGAAAAGGAATATATCGTACGGGTAGACAAACCAATTTCGCCCAAATTTCTTGAAAAAATGAGAAATGGAGTCCCGATCCTCGATACTGTCACCAAAAAATGTGAAGTGGAAAAGATAGATGATATGACTTTCCGTATCATCCTCACCCAGGGGCTAAACAGGCAGATCCGAAGAATGTGCGAATTCCTTGGCTATGAAGTGAAAAAGTTAAAGCGTATCCGCATCATGAATATCAAACTGGATCTCCCGGTAGGAAAGTGGCGTGATCTTACAGAAGAAGAATTTAATACGCTCAACAACCTCCTTTCTGATTCTATCAAAACAATCGACTAAGATTATATCATTAATAATAAAAAGTAAGCAGGAATATTTTCCTGCTTACTTTTTATTATCTTTTTTGTGTTAAACAAATCTGAGCTTCTATATCCGGCTAATCTATTTGAAGAAGTAATAGAAAAATGTTAAAAATGTTGCTATTTAATAATATTCACACATTGGTGTAATATTTTTAATTTGTTAGTGAAAAAATATTATATTTATAATACTAACTAATAAAACTAAAAACCATGAAATTAAAATTTAATCTAGTTTCACTTATTATTTTAATAACATTTTCTAATTGTCAAAATGATAACCATAATTCAGATCTTCCGCACGATTCTTCTTTTTACATTGACTACAGAAGCTTGAAAGGATTACCAGATGGAATAGCGGTCATTGAGCTTGATCCTGAAGCCCCGAACTTTGGACATATTAACAGCAAACTTGAATTGGGCACTGGTGTCCTGCCTCATCATCTCTATTATAATCAGAATGCAAACAAATTATTTACCACTGCTTTAGGAGGTAAATACCTTTACCAGATAAAAACGGAAAAAGACAAAAATGGACAGCCGATATTAGTTGACGCAACACCTATCGATACAGGTGAGAATACAGTAGGCGAAAATTTGTTTTTTACCAATGATGGAAGGTATTTTATGACTTTTATGGGAGGGGCAGGAGGACCAAGAGATGGCAGTATAGGTGTTTTTAATGCCAATAACAACCAGCTTATCAAAACTATTAAAGCGCCGGTGCAGACCAATCCAAATCAATTTATTATGTATCCGCATGGTATTTCTGTTAATGAGGAAAAAGGAATAATGATGGTCACCTCAACCATTCACCCGGATCTTACTACCGGAATGGGAAATACCTGTACTTTATTGGATCTGAATACCTATGAATTAAAAGAAACCTATCTGGTAGCAGACTCACAAACGGATATGTCCAGTCCTGTCGAGGTTCTGTTGCTACGTGGAAAATTTCCACAATATGCCCTTGCCACGACAATGCTGGGTGGCGACATATGGATTGCTCCATACAATGCTGCAACCAAGAAGTATGATGCTTTTAGTAAAATATTTGACGGAAGTACACAAGGATTAGGCTGGGCACTCGAGATGTACATTGATGATAACAGCAAGCTTTATGTAAGTTTTGCAGACCCCGGAAAAGTTTTAGTCTTTGATATAAGTAATCTTCCTCAGCTAAAGCTTTTAAAAACCCTTACCGCAGATAAAGGAGCACATCATATGGTTTTCTTTAAAACCAAAAAAGGAAAAGAAGTGGTAGCAGTACAAAATAACCTGTTAGATATTCCTAACTTAAATTCCGGCACCATTAGTGTCATTGAAATCCAGACAGGGAAAACATTAGGTACCGTCGATTTACGATCCAGATATGGAATACTGCCTGAATCAATTGAAGGAACCAATGGTCCCAGCAACTACATGCATCACTAAAACTTAAAATACGCCGGATTATAAACTCCCCAAAACAGCAGATCGTGTTTTGGGGAGTTTTACTATATGGTTTCCGGTTATTTTAAATATAATTTCATTCTTTCTTCATATTCAGGCTTTAATTTTAAAAGCTTCAGAATTTTCTTATCATCCGTGTAAGTAGCCCGGTAGAAAATGATCTTATCAGCAGAATATTTGAAATAGGGATGATCTTTAAGCCATTCTTCAGGAGCTTCTGTCAAAGTATATTTAGGAACATTTGAAATATCCAGCGGGGCAATGGAAATTAATTTTTGAATCAAATTTTTATCAATATTATAAGTATCTAAAATTTGTTGTTTATTGACAAAACCTCTCAGTTTTTTTCTAAAGCCGATCATGGACCCGGCACTTTTTTCGTCCAGGCCAAATTCCAGCAACTGCTTGAATGTGATGCTATTTAAATCAACTTTTGAAAAATCGGTTTCCTGTTTTTGGATAAGACTTGTATTTGTATTGAGTTTAATATAAGGACTTAGTTCCTGGAACTTTTCCGGAGAAATAACAAAGCATTTCTTTATGTCTTCAAGAGATTTGAAGGCTCCTCTGAGATTTCTGTCACGGTAATTGATAATTGTATTGGCCTGCTTTTCAGAAAACCCTAAACCTTTCCATCCATCCAGATCTAACGTGTTGGGATCAAATGAATGATACTGAATAGTAGATTTTATGGCGTACGGATTAGCGGATTTTCTAAAATGATCAGGTGTTTTTACCGGCAACAGCAAATAAGGTTCAAGCTTACTGTAATTTTCTGAGGAGATGATAAAGCATTCTTTGAATTTTTCCTTGCTTACGAAACTTCCACCCAAGTAATTCCTGTATTTTAAGATAGCTTCAGCCTGCTTTTCACTGAAACCCATCTTCATCCATTCTGAGGCAGAAAGCCCATCCGGATTGAACTTTTTAGAAACGGAAATTTCTTTCTTTTCATTATTTTTAAACGCTTCAAGGTGATGATCTTTGCCATTTTCAGGAAGCTGGATGAAAGATTTGAGCTCCGTGAATTTTTCTTCAGAAATTGCATAGCATTTTTTGAGCTGTTCTTTTGATGTAAACTCACCTCCTACAATTTTTTTGTAGTTAAGAATCGTAGAGACCTGCTTTTCAGAAAAACCTAAATGCATCCATTGTTTTGCATCAAGTTCATTAGGATCAAAATCAGTCAGGCTGAGAGCGGCAGAACTTTCCGTAATAAATTTTACCTCAGAAAAATCTTCTTTTTCCCGGCTGGTATATTTTTGAAAAGCCAGCAGGACGATCAGCAGCATTCCCATGAATGCCAGTTTCTGGTAATAGTTTTTTCTCATCATAAAGTAAACTTATCAATAAAAATAAGTTGAAGCAATGAGGAGATACAAAAAGGACAGTTTTGTACAATAAATTCATTTAAATGATTTTTAAATTACATTTGTGTACATAGTTGTATAGAATTATTTGAAGAAATATCGGTAGAAATATTTTGTGAATATCTTTAAAATGATGTAAAATAAGGCATTGATATATACCTATTTATACTCAGTGAGACTAGAAACTTTATAACAATGAGTAGTATGATAAAGGTGGAATGATTTTAATATGGAATAATGTATAGAATTCTAACTAAAAATTTTACAGATTTGTACAAGTGATTACATACAAATATTAACAATTTGAATAAAGTTTAACATACATATTTGTGCAAATCTGTAGCAAATAAAATTTACTTCTTTAAAAAAACGATAGCATAAAATTATTCAGAATCCCTGTCCGCCAGCGAAGCTTTCAGTTTCTGAAGCTCAGCTTTTATAAATTCAAGGCGGTCAATGATGGTAACTGTTTCAGAAATTTTACTGTTGGTCGTCAGAGCAATCCTTGCTCCATCCAGTGTATAGCCTTTTTCCTTTACCAGATGATAGATCATCTGTAGGTTTTTGATGTCTTCAGGAGTAAAATAGCGGTTACCTTTCTTATTCTTTTTAGGCTTGATAATAGGGAATTCCTGCTCCCAATAACGTATTAATGAAGTGTTTACATCAAAAGCTTTTGCAACCTCTCCAATGGAATAATACAGTTTGTCAGGTAAATTTATTTTCATTTTACGAATCCTAAAAGCCAAAGATAAAAATTTTTTAACCTCGTATGCAAATTATACAGCCTCTATTCTGTCTTCCAGAAGATATCAAGAATTTCCGGGTAAAGAATTGATGAGAGCCTGTCTTTTTATGAGGCTTGTGTTTTTTCTCTTTTTACAGTACTTTTATACAATAACTACGCCCCGCATATTATCAGCAATGAATTCAATCTCCGTTCTTCATATTGACCTTTTCCAGTCCGGCAGGAATACTTCCCACTTTTATTTCAATACCATGAAAGAGCATCTGGTAGTAGGACACCGGCATATTGAAAAGCCGCACCGGCATGATTTCTATGCTGCTGTTCTTTTTACCCGCGGACAGGGAGTTCATGAAATTGATTTTCAAAAATATGATGTGTCAGAGGGAAGCCTTTTCTTTCTTTCCCCCGGGCAGATCCACAGCTGGGAACTTTCAGAAGATATCGACGGATATATTTTCTTTTGTTCGCAGGAGTTTTATGAAATGCATTATGTGAACCAGAAGTTAAGAAACTTTCCGTTTTTCGGTTCCGTATCTTTTCCCAGAAAGCTGCAGCTGGAATCTGATGAACTGATAAAAAATAAGATCCTGTTTCAGGAGTTAGGGAGAGAGCATCAGTCCCAGAGTCTGATGAAAGAAGGATTGATCCTTTCATTAATGTCTCATATTTTCATTAATTCAGCAAGGCTGTTTTCAAAAGAAATTGACAACCTTTCTTCTTCCACGAGCCTTTCTTATTTCAAACATTATCAGGATTTTGAAAACCTGATCGAGCAGCATTTTACAAGTCAGAAATCTATATCCCATTATGCTTCGTTATTGGGAATTACTCCAAAGCACCTGAACCGGATTGCACAGACTGTTGTTCAGAAAACAGCAACCGATGTTATTACAGAAAGAGTAGTGCTGGAAGCTAAAAGGATGCTGATGTACCTTGATGAAGGCCTTGTGGAAATTGCTTTCCGGCTTGGTTATGAAGAATATTCCTACTTTGTAAGAGTATTCCGGAAAAGTTCCGGAATGACTCCTACTCAGTTTATGAGAAAATACAAGGTTTAAAAAATTTTAAATTTAAAAAAAGGGAGATGGAAGACCGAAACTGGAAGTTAATAAATGTCTTATATTAATTTCACATCCGCTCCAGTCTAAAATCTAATCTTTACTCTTTATTCTTTATTCTTGGTTCTTGATTCTTGATTCTTGGTTCTTTATTCTTGTCTCTTGATTCTTGTCAATTGTCTCTCCTTTACAATAAAAGCTTAAACGGTCCTTCAAATGTCGTCTCAAAAGAATCCAGCATTTCTCCTTTTTCATCAAAAACACCGATCACCATATTCTGTTTGGAAAACTTAATGTCTTCTTCGGGAAAGGTAATATTGATATTTCCTTTCAGGATCTCATCCCCTTTCAGAATGATCTTTTCAGAACCGAAATAAGTGATCTCTGCATGAGCAGGAGTCATTACTTTAATAGTAAGAATCTTCTTCTCATTGGATTTATTTAAAAGCGTATAAATAAAAGTATTGGTGATCTTACCATCTTTAATAAAGAATGTGGAACCTGCCGGCTTAATGAATTTGGCTTCCATAGATCCGCGGTCATACATTAAGAATCCCAAAAATCCAATCAGCAGGGCCAGGAATATTGTGGTAGCCTTCATTCTGGATGTAAACCTGAACGTTTCCCGGTTTTCAATTTCTGCTTCCGTAGCATAACGGATCAGTCCTTTTGGAAGTCCAACTTTATCCATTACTTCATCACAGGCATCGATGCAGGCTGTACAGTTTACACATTCCAGCTGCTGCCCGTTTCTGATGTCAATACCTGTAGGACACACCACAACACACTGATGGCAGTCGATGCAGTCTCCTTTTCCGGTGGCTTTCCGGTCTTCATTGTTTCTCCATTTCGAACGGTTTTCACCTCTTTTGAAATCATAGTAAACATTAATGGTCTGCTTATCGATCAATACGCCTTGGAGCCTTCCGTACGGGCATACCAAAGTACAGACCTGCTCGCGGAGCCATGCGAAAACAAAGTAAAATGTCATCGTGAAAAATATCATCACAAGGAATTTCATGGAATGGGCTTCAGGTCCTTCCTTCATAATCCGGAACACTTCTTCATAGCCTACAATGTACATGAACATAAAATGAGCAATGATCAGTGAAATTAATGCAAAAAGAAACCATTTCAGAACTCTTTTTCTGATTTTTTCAGCATTCCATTCCTGTCTGTCAAGCTTCATCTGCTTATTTCTGTCACCTTCTATCAGGTATTCAATCTTTCGGAAGACCATTTCCATGAAAAGTGTCTGTGGACACAGCCATCCACAAAATATTCTTCCGAAAACGACTGTAAACAGCATGACGAAAATCACGGAGGTTACGGCTCCCAACGCAAGAATAAAGAAGTCCTGCAGATAAAAAGGCTGTCCGAGGATAAAAAACCGCCTGTCGATCACATTAATCAGGAGAAAAGGATTACCATTGATCTTCACAAATGGCAGCCCGAAAAATATAGCCAACATGGCAAAGCTTGCATAATTTCTGTAGTTCGTATATTTTCCTTTTGGTTTTCGCGGAAAGACCCATTTTCTTTTTCCCGTTTCATCCATGGTTCCCACCGAATTTCTAAATGTTTCATTTTCAAATTCTACAAATTTGTCGCTGCCTGATTCTGCACTCATTGCGGTACTTTATTAAGTTAAAAAAGTATTAAGGTGATATTTTGAGGCCGGATCAAACTTTTTTTCAGTCAGTTTTTAAGAGGAAAATTTATTGATCTTACCGTAACAAAGGTCCGGATAAAACTATTTTTCAACTAATACCATCTGCTTCAAAAATAGGATAATTAAGACATTTTAGATTTGTAATTTATTGTATCAAAATGAGTAAATATATTTGAATGTTGTAGCTGATATTGTAACTTGCAGTCTTTAAATAAATGAAGAATGAAAAAGATAGGTCGCATAGGGCTAATTGGTTTGGTTTTCGCATTGGTAAACTGTCAATCAGTAAATTACAACACAATGTTTTATGAAGGAGTACAGCCGGAGAAGATTTCGGATCAGTTCAGTTTTACAGAAGGACCGTCTTCGGATCAACATGGGAATGTTTATTTCACTGACCAGCCCAACGACAAAATCTATTATTGGGACTGGAAAACCAATAAGATCATAGAGTTTTTAGGAAAAACAGGCAGGGCAAACGGGACTCATTTCGATAAGGATGGAAATCTTATCACCTGTTCCGATGATCAGGGCGAAATCTGGAAAATTTCAAAAGATAAAAAAATAGAAGTGGTCCTGAAAGGTTTCCAGGGAAAAAGGCTGAACGGACCTAATGATATCTGGAATGATTTATCAGGCGGGATGTATTTTACAGATCCCTTATACGAAAGGGATTACTGGGTAGATTTTAAGAAGGAAATTCCTCATAAAAGCCTTTATTACAGATCCAAAGAAGGAAAAACAGTTAAGCTCGAAACTTTTGTGCAACCCAACGGAATTGTTGGAAGTGAAAAGTTTAAAAAGCTTTATGTTTCAGATATTGATGCCGGGAAAACTTACGTTTATGATATTCTGGGTGAAGGACAGCTTTCTGAGAAAAGGCTGTTCTGCGAAATGGGCTCAGATGGTATGACACTGGATAAACACGGAAACCTTTATTTAACGGGAAAAGGAGTTCATATTTTCAGCCGTCATGGGAAAAAACTTTATCATATTCCTATTGAAGAAGACTGGACGTCCAATGTAACCTTTGGAGGGGAAAATAATGATATTCTGTTTATTACAGCTTCAAAATCTGTTTACAAGCTGCCAACTAAGGTGAAAGGGGTGAAGTAAGATCATTACATATTACAAAATAGTTGATGAAAAAGGGAGCTTTCATCAGCTATTTTTTATTTATAGCCTATAAAACAAGGTTGTATCTTAGCGATAATTTTGGACTTGGAAAAATTAATATTTTTTGAAGCGACTAGCTTAGTAGAATCAATGCCAATTGATTCTGTCTTTGCAAACTTAAAGATATACAGTATTGAAATGAATCTTTGCGTTAAAAAGTGGACTTATATTTTAACGCAAAGTTTTATATATTGAGGTGTTGAGTTTTGAGACAACCAAGAATGCAACTACGTTGCTGATGAAGGAGAATGAGTAAAATACATTTAATTTTCTGAAGTTTCAGATAACTGCAGTATTGACAGCTTAATCAGTTATCTGGTCAATTTCACCGGTCATGAATATAACAGCGTTGCTTCTGATTATTGTTTGATCTCCTTTTAATTCTACCTCCATGCTTCCTGTACGTTCAGAGCATTGGAAAGCTTTGAGGATCTTTTTATCAAGCTTCAAAGACCAGTATTTGCATAAAAAGCTTTGTACGCCTCCTGTCACGGGATCTTCATTGGAACCTGACCATGGCCAGAAGTAACGGTATTCAAAGTCATAACCGGTTTTTGCAGACCGTGCAGTTACCAGAACCCCGCTGATTGTTGTTTTGATCTGCTTTAATGTGGCAAAATCCGGGCTTAGTTCTTTCAGCTGTTTACTGCTTTCTATTTCCACCATCAGGATATTGTGGTCTTTATTATATTCACAATTGATAATGTCCTGTATCCCGATGGCATCTTTTAAATCATCAAGAAACGGAGATTTCTCGGTTTCATGTACAGGAAACACCATTTCAATCTGGTTATTGTTCTTTCTCAGTTCAAGAATATGCCCGAACTGGGTTTTGAATGTTAAGGTATCAAGATCCGGATATTCCGAAAACAAAACTTTCGCAGAAGCCATCGTAGCATGCCCGCATAACGGAATTTCAGTAACCGGAGAAAAGTAACGGATAGAAAAATCGGCAGCTCCTTTTTGAATGACGAATGCTGATTCCGAAAAGCCGAATTCTTTAGCTATCTGAATCATGCTTTCTTCGGGAATAGCCTCTTTTAAAATACATACAGCTGCAGGATTTCCTCTAAATAATTTATCGGTAAAAGCGTCTGCAATGAATGTTTTAATTTTCATATCTGAATTTTGTTTAATTTGATGTTCTTTAATTAATAGGCAATTTCCATTTTTACTTTCTTGCCTTTCAGTTTTTCATTGCTTAATTTTTTCAGAACAAAGTTCACTTTATTTCTGGAAACCGCCACATAAGAGGTTGTGTCTTTCACTTCAATGATGCCGATATCTTCTTTCTGGAGTTCACCTTTTTTAATGAGATACCCTACAATGTCCACTTTATTCACTTTATCTTTTTTTCCGGCACTGATATAAATGGTCTGGAAAGGAGTTTTCTCCGGAACCTTATTAAAACCGGTTACAGTCTCTTCCGGTGTATTGTTTTTAATGAACGGGAAATTTTCATCTTCGGTCATGATCAGGTAAGCAAAACCTTTGGCATTCATTCTTGCCGTACGGCCGTTTCTGTGGATGAAAGCATCTTCCTTCGGAGGAAGCTGGTAATGAACAATAGATTCCACTTCAGGAACATCAAGGCCGCGGGACGCCAGATCTGTGGTGATTAAAATTCTTGCGGAATCATTCCTGAACTTCAAAAGGGCACGTTCCCTTTCATCCTGCTCCATACCGCCATGGAATGTTTCCCTGTCAATTCCTTTCTCTCTTAAAAGTTCAGAAATACGGTCTACAGCTTCACGGTGATTGCAGAAGATCAGTGTTCTTTTGCTCCCGATCTTGCAGATTAAATTAAAAAGAGTATCCAGTTTTTCTTCAGAAATAGTCATTACTTTTCGTAACTGGATATCCGGTTTTACTTCGCTTAATTTTAGAAAATCTATGATCTTTTCATTTTTTAAACCGGTAAACTTCGGAATTTCATCCATTGCTGTTGCAGAAGTAAGAATTCTTTGTGAAAGACCTTTCAGCGAACCTGAAATATATTCCATATCTTCATGAAAGCCCAGCTCCAGAGCTTTATCAAATTCATCCAGAACTAAAGTCTTGATTGTTTTAGGGTCAAAATTATTGTTCCTTAAATGATAAGTGACCCTTCCCGGAGTTCCGATGAGAACTGCCGGAGCTTCAATTAAATTATTGACTTCAATTTTTTTATCATGGCCGCCGTAGCAAACCGAAACCTTAAAATCTGTTCCCATCGATTTAAAAACCTGCTCAATCTGCAGAGCCAGTTCTCTTGCCGGAACTAAAATCAATGCCTGAATTCCTCCTGAAGTATCTTTTTTAAGATTTCTAAGAACAGGAAATAAAAAAGCAAGTGTTTTTCCTGAGCCTGTAGGGGAGAGCAAAACAACATCCGTATTGTTTTCCGTAGTTTTATAGGTAGATTTCTGCATCTGATTCATATCCTGAATCTGCAGCTTTTGATAAATTGAGTCTAATTCCATTTTGCAAAGGTAATTGATTTTGTTTTTTATGAAAATTCCATTTACTGTTTATTTAGATTATGGATTCCCGTAATGGTGTAGCAGGTAGAGATTATACATTTGAGGTAATTAAAAATAATAATCAACAAAATGAAACTATACCAAACCCTAGAATCTCAGCTTAAAAAAGAACCGAATTATGTCTCCGATAATGATGAAGTCAAAAAATGGGTAGTGCTCAACAAAGCACAAAATTTTGATGAAGAACTCATTGAATTATTATTGAGTGATTCAGATTTGAAAGAAAAATTTTTCATCAAAATAAAAGATGTTTTGATATTCAATCAAAATCTTTTCATACAGTTTCTTGAACAGAAAAACTATCTCAATGATAGTTACACTCAGTTTAAAAATAAAATTGGTTTGTCAGTCGATGGCAAATATCTGAAGCAACGTAACAAAGTAGCTTTGGTCTGGCCGTTCAAAGACTGTATTTTAGAAGGCGGACAAAGCCGTGAAGAAGATAAAAGAGATGAAATTTTCTTTAATGAAACTTTAGCGCAGGACGAAATAACTCAATTACTTGATCCCAAAGTATTAACAAATGCTAAAAAGTTTGATCAAGAGGGTGAAAAAGATTTTGACCAATTCAATCGCAATGAAAACGGAACAATTACCGACAACCTTATTATCAAAGGAAATAATCTTCTGGCATTGCATTCTCTAAAGAAAGAATTTGCCGGAAAAGTGAAGATGATTTATATTGATCCACCTTATAATACAGGAAGTGATGGATTTAAATATAATGATAGTTTTAACCATTCGACTTGGCTAACTTTTATGAGGAATCGACTTGAAGTAGCTAAAAACTTATTGAGAAACGATGGTGTAATATTGATTCAATGTGATCATCATGAAATGGGCTATTTAAATATTCTTTTAGATGAGACTTTTGGAAATGAAAATAAAATACAACAAATAGCGGTAAAAGTTGCATCTGCTTCTGGATTTAAAGCCGTTAATCCAGGACCAATTGATGTGTTGGAAAACATTCTTTTTTATGCAAAAAACAAAAAGATTGTACAATTTAAAAAAAATTATGTTGTAACAGGATATCATAAAAATTATAATCAATATTTGGATAATACTAGCTCAAAAGTTGAAGATTGGAGGTTAGTTCCAATTAAAGAAAAAGTTATACAAGAAAGTGGTTGTAATAATGAAAAAGAATTAAAGGACAAGCTTGGTAATGCTTATTCTACTTCTTTACAGCAAATGATAGAAGATTATGCTTACAAGAATGCAAAAAATATTGTCAGCATTAGAGACTTGCATAAACCAACTCATCAAGTAAAAATTTTACAAGAAAAATCTAAAATAGACAGAAATAAAATATTTGTTTATGATAAACAAGATGGAGATAAAACTTATATAATAAATGGAGGAGCACTAGCTTTTTACTCTACAAAAATTAGAGAAATTGATGGCGAAATGCAAATTACAGAACAGTTAACTAATTTCTGGAATCATATTTCTTGGGCGGGTATTGCAAATGAAGGTGGTGTGAAATTAAAAAATGGGAAAAAACCTGAAAAGCTGCTTAAGCAAATATTAGAACTTAATACGGATGAAAATGACATCGTTTTAGATTACCATTTAGGAAGCGGTACAACAGCAGCTGTTGCTCACAAGATGAAACGACAATACATTGGGATTGAACAATTAAATTATGGCGAAAATGACAGTGTTATTAGATTACAAAATGTAATTAATGGTGATAGAACAGGCATTTCCAAGTCCATCAACTGGCAAGGCGGCGGTTCATTCATTTACCTTGAGCTCAAAAAATACAACCAAACTTTCATCGAAAAAATAGAAGAAGCAGAAAATTCTGAAAGTCTTCTGCAAATTTGGGAAGAAATGAAAACCAAATCTTTTCTTAATTACAATGTTGATCTCAAAAAACAGGAGGAACATTTCGAAGATTTTAAAGCTTTACATCTGAATGAACAAAAACAGCTTCTTTGTGAATTGCTCAACAAAAATCAACTGTATGTAAATCTGTCTTCACTTAACGACGAAAATTTTGAGTGTACACTGGAAGAAAAGAAAGTAACAAAAGATTTTTACCAAATAAAGAAATAACAAATGGCATTTTTATACGATACACTTTTACAGGAATTCGGAAAAAGAGCCATTTCTCAGGTTCCAGTTCCAACACAAATTTCAGATAATTTGAAATTTAGCCAAAGAGCTTATCAGCAGGAAGCATTTCAGCGTTTCATTCTTTGCCACTCAGAAAATTTTGCTGGAAAACCGCATAAACCGCTTCATCTCCTGTACAACATGGCCACAGGAAGTGGTAAAACTTTGGTAATGGCGGGTTTAATGCTTCATTTGTATGAAAAAGGATACCGGAATTTCCTGTTTTTTGTAAACAGTAATAATATCATCCAGAAAACCAGAGACAATTTTCTTAATCCTCAAACTTCTAAATATTTGTTTGGCAATAAAATTGTCATCAGCGGAAAAGAAATCTTACTGAAGCAGATTGATAACTTTGATGAAGCCGATGATGAGAATATCAATATCAAATTTACGACTATTCAGCACCTGCATATTGATTTGAACAATACCAAAGAAAACAGTATTACCTACGAAGATTTTACAGATAAAAAAGTAGTGATGATTGCTGATGAAGCACATCATTTAAGCAGTGGTACAAAAAACGGAAACCTCTTCGGAAGCTGGGAGGAAACAGTTTTGAAAATCCTTCATCAGAATTTTGACAATATCCTTTTGGAATTTACTGCAACTCTGGATTATGACAGCCGGGAAATTATCAATAAGTATAAGGATAAAGTTATTTATAAATATGATCTTTCGCAGTTCAGAACAGATAAATTTTCTAAAGAAATCAATCTTGTACGTTCATTGTATGACGAGAAAGAGCGTATAATTCAGGCTTTGATTCTTAATTTGTACCGTCAGGAATTGGCAACGATTCATCATATTAATTTAAAACCTGTTATTCTTTTTAAAGCAAAGAAAACCATTAGAGAATCCGAACAAAACAAAGAAAATTTTCACAAACTGATTGAAGATTTATCTGAAACAATGGTGGAGAAAATTAAAAAAACCTCTACGGTTTCGGTTGTTCAAAAAGCTTTTCAGTTTTTTGAAGCCAAAAATATCTCATTGAATGAAATTTCGAAACGGATTCATGCCAATTTCCGCAAAGAAAATTGTCTGAGTGCCAATAATGATTCGGAAGCAGAGAAAAATCAGATTTTACTCAATACCTTAGAAGATGAAAACAACCCGATTCGTGCGGTATTTGCTGTTCAAAAATTGAATGAAGGTTGGGATGTTCTCAATTTATTTGATATCGTAAGATTATATGAAGACCGTGACGGAAAGGACGGAAATCCGGGTAAAACCACCCTGTCGGAAGCACAGCTGATCGGTCGTGGAGCAAGATATTATCCTTTTGCACTGGAAGTTGGAGAGGATAAATTTATTCGGAAATATGATGATGATATTACCAACGATTTGAAAATTTTAGAAGAATTATATTATCACACTAAAGAAGACAGCCGTTATATTTCGGAACTTAAAAAAGCGTTGGTAGAAACAGGAATTTATGAAGATGAAGCGAATCTTGAAACCAAACAGTTAAAACTGAAACCAATATTCAAAAAATCTGACTTATATAAAAAAGGATATGTTTTCTCCAATAAAAAATTACCGAAAAACTTTAATAAGGTAAATTCTTTCACTGACTTCAATATTAGAAAGACCAATTACCGTCATCAGCTTTCTTCGGGAGGTGGAAGGGTTTCAAATGTGTTTTTTGAATCGGAAAGTCCCGTTACTTCTGATGAGGTGATGAAGTCTAAAGATGTAAAACTTGTAGATATTCAGAAGCACGTTATCAGATATGCATTAAGCCAGAATCCGTTCTATTACTTTAATAATCTCTCGCATTACTTCCCCAATATTTCGTCACTTTCGGATTTTATTGAAAATAAGGAGTATTTAGGTGATTTGGAAATAACATTCCAGGGTAATTACAGGCGTCTTCAGGAAATTTCACACTTTGATTATCTTCAGGCGTTGAATGGACTTTTACAAAATATAGAAACAGAGATTAAAAAGAATGCTACGGATTATGAAGGTTCAGAATATTACCCACAACCTATTCATCAGGTTTTCAGGGATAAGGAAATCAGGGTGACTAAAGGTAATGAAAGAGCAAAAGGGCAGGAAGAATTAGTTTCAAATGAATCCTGGTATGCGTACAATGCCAATTACGGAACCATTGAAGAAAAGAATTTTGTAGAATTGTTTTCCAGACGTTTTGAAGGACTCAGCCAGAAATTTGAGAATATTCATCTGATCCGAAATGAAAGAGAAATTAAAATTTTTGACAAATACGGCCGTGCATTTGAACCGGATTTTTTACTGTTCTGCAGTGAGAGGAGCAATAAACAGCTAACTTTTCAGGTATTTATTGAACCAAAAGGAGCTCACTTGATAGGCTACGACAAATGGAAAGAGGATTTTCTGAAAGTAATTGGGAATGAAAAAAAATCTATTAAAATCTATACAGATACATACAAAATTACAGCTGTGCCATTCTATAATTATGGAAATGAAAATGAATTTAAAAGAGCTTTAGAAAGTACCTTCGAAATTTAAAATTACCCACTTGAATTTAAAATAAAATTCATATCTTTGCACCCACTTTTTGTGTGAAAGGTTTGAAAGGTAAATTATTAAAAATTAATTACTTCCGTATTTTTTAGATCCACATTTATTCAGACCACTAAAAAAGAAGGAATACAAATTTTATTAGAAAATGTCAAAAGAGACAAATTCAGCAGAGGTTTTATTAAACCAAAACGTAGCACCAGAACAATTTGATTGGGATTCTTTCGAATCAGGTCTTGATGCTGATGCAAGAAAAGAAAAAAGTGATTTAGAAGAAATCTACAACGGATCTCTTAGCAGTTTAAATGATAACGACGTTATCACTGGTAAAGTTGTAAGATTAACTGATAAAGAAGCTATCGTTGACATCGACTTTAAATCAGAAGGTGTTATTTCTCTTAACGAGTTCCGTTACAACCCAGGCCTTAAAGTAGGTGATGATGTTGAAGTAATGGTAGATAGAAGAGAAGACAAAACCGGACAACTACAATTATCTCACAGAAAAGCCAGAACACTTAAAGCTTGGGATAGAGTAAACGAACTTCACGAAACTGGAGAAATCGTTAACGGTTTTGTTAAGTCTAGAACTAAAGGAGGTATGATCGTTGACGTTCACGGAATTGAAGCATTCTTACCAGGTTCTCAAATTGATGTTAAGCCAATTAAAGATTACGATCAGTTCGTAGGTAAAACTATGGAGTTCAAAGTTGTGAAAATCAACCCTGAGTTCAAAAACGTAGTGGTATCTCACAAAGCATTGATCGAAGCAGATATCGAAGGTCAGAAAAAAGAAATCATCGCTCAGCTTGAAAAAGGTCAGGTTCTTGAAGGTACTGTTAAGAATATTACTTCTTACGGTGTATTCATTGACTTAGGAGGTGTTGATGGATTGATCCACATTACAGACCTTTCTTGGTCTAGAGTGAACCACCCATCTGAAATCCTTGAGGACGGACAGACTGTAAAAGTTGTTATCCTTGATTTCGATGACGAGAAAACAAGAATCCAGTTAGGTATGAAGCAATTAGAAGCTCATCCTTGGGATGCTCTTTCTGCTGACATGAAAGTTGGTGACAGAGTAAAAGGAAAAGTAGTAGTTCTTGCTGACTATGGTGCATTCGTAGAAATCGCTCCAGGTGTAGAAGGATTAATCCACGTTTCTGAAATGTCTTGGTCTACTCACTTAAGATCTGCAGGAGACTTCGTGAAGGTAGGTGATGAAGTAGAAGCTGAAGTATTAACACTAGACAGAGAAGAAAGAAAAATTTCTCTTGGTATCAAGCAGTTATCTAAAGATCCATGGGAAAATATCGAAGCTAAGTATCCGGTAGGATCTCAGCATGTAGGAACTGTAAGAAACTTCACTAACTTTGGTGTATTCGTAGAGTTAGAAGAAGGTATCGACGGATTGATCTACATCTCTGATCTTTCTTGGACTAAGAAAATCAAGCACCCATCTGAATTCTGTGCAGTTGGTGATAAATTAGATGTAGTAGTTCTAGAACTTGACATCCAGGCTAGAAGATTATCTCTAGGTCACAAACAACTTCAAGAAAATCCTTGGGATAAATTCGAAACTAAATATGCTGAAGGTACTATCCACGCTGGTAAAGCTGTAGAAGTTCACGATAAAGGAGCTTCTGTACAGTTTGAAGACGTAGAAGTAGAAGCTTTCTGCCCATCAAGATTATTAGAGAAAGAAGATGGATCTAAAATCAAGAAAGGTGAAGATGCTCAGTTCAAAGTAATCGAATTCAACAAAGAGTTCAAAAGAGTAGTAGTATCTCATACTGGTATCTTTAGAGACGAAGAGAAGAAAAACGTAAGAGAGTCTTCTAACAACAGATCTAATAATACATCTTCTTCAAACAATGAAGAAAGATCAACTCTTGGAGATATCGATGCATTAGCAGAATTGAAAAGAAAAATGGAAGAAGGTAAATAATCTTTAACTCCATTGATCATATGAAGCCGCTCATTTGAGCGGCTTTTTTTTGTTATCATTTCAACTTGGATTGATTCCTGCAATCAGGACAGGGAAAGTAACCTTGTTAAATATTTTTCTACAGAAAGGTTTTTATAAGAAGGGTTGGTGTAACTTAATTATGAAAAATGATAAAATGATGTTGAAAATGGTTATTTAAAATTAATTTTATCATTGATAATATTGATCATTCAAATCAATGGATCGCCACAAGCTCTGCTTGCGGCGATTTTATTTATCTATCATGCTGATGCCTCCGATATTTCATTATTATATTGTAACTTTGCGGGCTGTAAAAAAATTATGAAGAAGAAAAATATACTTAAGGGAGTTTTGTTCGTAGGGATTGGGGCCAGTATATACGGAATGCTGGCTACATTTGTTAAAATGGCTTATCATGATGGCTATACCACTTCAGAAGTCACTACTTCCCAGTTCTTGCTGGGGTTGATCGGACTTTTAATCCTGAATTTTATACAAACTATTACATCAAAACAGAAGCTTTCATCACCGAGTTCCAAAGAACTGAAGATGCTGATGATTGCGGGAACATCTTTAGGATGTACGAGTCTGTTCTATTATATTGCAGTTCAGTATATTAATGTTTCCATAGCGATTGTTCTGCTCATGCAGTCAGTTTGGTTCAGCGTTGTTGTGGAAAGTATAATTGCAAAGAAACTGCCCAATGCCAGAAAAGTAGTTTCTGTGATCATTGTACTGGTAGGTACTATACTGGCTACAAATCTGATTAATATGGATATTGAGCTCGACTGGCATGGAATCTTCTGGGGATTAATGGCAGCAGCTTCCTATACAATGACCATGTTTACATCCAATACGCTGGCTACACATCTTCCTGTATTCAGAAAAAGTATCATTATGCTTTGCGGAGGGGCAGTAGTAGTGATTGCATTCCTGTTTTTTGCCCAGATTGGACCTATGTACTCTGACGGGTTAAGATCATTATATCTCAATTTCACAGAAAATACAGAACATATTCACTCGTTCAATTATTCAATATTCTGGACATATGGATTTGTACTTGCTTTATTTGGAACTATTATTCCGCCAATTTTGTTTAATATCGGTTTCCCGAATGCAGGGCTTGGCTTGGGAAGCATTGTTTCATCGCTTGAGCTGCCGGTTTCAGTAACCATGGCTTTCGTTTTACTGGGAGAAAAAGTTTTACTGATACAATGGGCGGGGATTGTCCTTATCCTTTTTGCAATTGTACTGATGAATCTTCCTGCAAAAAAGGAGCTGAAAGGAGTAGAAGTAGCTTAAAAAAATAATCATAAATAATATTAAAAACCGCTTATTTTGAAGCGGTTTTTTTAATTTTAATACTTCAAATAAAGTTTCCTATGAGATATTTCAGAAAAGTTACGGCGGTTATTATGCTGTCTGCAGTACCGGTTTTTATGTTTTCGCAGATAAAACCATTAGATGCAATGCTGTCGGAATACCAATATCCCTACGAGGTTCATTTTATAGACCTTAAATCCCAGGACAATCATCTTAAAATGGCTTATATGGACGTACAGCCGCAGAAACCTAATGGAAAGACAATCATGCTTCTCCATGGAAAAAATTTTAACGGAGCTTATTGGGGAAAGACGGCAAAAGACCTTTCAGATAAAGGATTCAGGGTGATTATTCCGGACCAGATAGGATTCGGAAAATCATCTAAGCCTCAAAGCTACCAGTTTTCTTTTTCACAGCTGGCCGAAAATACCAAAGCCATATTAGATGAGCTGGGAATTGATAAAACAATAGTGCTGGGGCATTCCATGGGAGGGATGGTTGCAGCAAGATTCACACTGCTTTATCCTGAAAAAGTCCAGAAGCTGATCCTGGAAAACCCTATAGGGCTGGAAGATTATAAAACCTTTGCAGCTTACCAAACCATAGATCAGGCCTATCAGTCTGAACTTAAAAATACGGCCGAAACCTACAAAGCTTACCAGCTGAAATTTTATTATGATAATAAATGGAAGGATGAATATCAGCCGTGGCTGGATCTTATTGCCGGCTGGACTTTGCACAAAGATTATCCGCAGGTTGCATGGGATGCTGCCCTGACTTCAGACATGATCTATAACCAGCCTGTATGCTATGAGTTTAAAAATATCAGCACACCTACATTGCTTATTATCGGGACAAGAGATAGAACGGCAATAGGAAAAGACAGGGCTCCTAAAGAATTACAGCCTAAAATGGGGCAGTACCAGGAACTGGGAAAAAAGACACAGCAGGAAATTTCCGGATCAACATTAATTGAGCTCGAAAATGTAGGCCATCTTCCTCATATAGAAGTGTATCCAAAATTTTTTAGTGCTTTGTATGAGTTTATTAAGTGAGGTTGAGGAAGGATAAGGCGGAGGCGATTAATATTAAGCTGTGCTTTATTGATTATTAGGTAAGTTTTAATTTTTAGCGAAAGATTCCAGTCTTGAACTTTTGGTTCATTTTGTTTCAAGACAAGAGAACTAATTGAACAATAGTTTTTTTTAAATTAAAATTGTAAAAATGCTTTCAAAGCCCTGCAGTTATTGCAAAATAAAAAGAGACTACCTGAATAGATAGTCTCTTTTTGTATGTATTGTTGTCTGAATTACTTTTTCTTGTAAGCAGCATCCTTGATTCTAGCTTTTTTACCTCTAAGGTCTCTGAAGTAATAAATTCTAGATCTTCTAACTCTACCTCTTCTGTCAACTTCAATTTTCTGAAGCGCAGGCATGTTGATAGGGAATACTCTTTCTACACCTACATCACCACTCATTTTTCTGATAGTGAAAGTTTTTGTAGCGCCAGTACCTCTCAATTGGATAACGGTACCTTTGAAGAACTGAGTTCTTGTCTTTTGTCCTTCTTTAATTTCGTAATACACAGTAATTGTGTCTCCTGCTTTGAATTCAGGGAAATCTTTTTTAGTAATGTACTGGTCTTGTACGTACTTTAATAAATCCATTATTAATAAAAATAAAATGTTAAAGCTAAGCAACTTACACGTTCTTCGTCAGAGGTTGAATAACAGGTCGCAAAGATACAAAATACTTTTTAATTCTACCAAATAAATAATATACTAAAAACTATAATTTTTTCACCCCGGATTTGCCGTAAAGTTAACAGTTCCTTTAAGTTCCCATCAGGCACAGTTTATATGGGAAGTTTACTTTTGCCCGAAATTAAAAAATGCAGATCATTATTTTTTTAATGAACTGATTTACAAATCGAAATAATCTATACAAAACTAAACTATTATGAAACATTACTTCTTCTTTTTCTGCTTTGCCGTCCAGATGGCATTCGGACAGACGCTGTTTCCTTACCTCCAGAACCCGACGCCAAACTCAATGATCGTCAACTGGAAAACAGCTTCCAACAATGAAACAACTGTAATCTATGGAACATCTCCTGCCAGCCTGAACGTGACGGTTACCGGAACAACCAACATTTTTTCCGATACAGGGTATAATAACAACTATTATTACCACACTGCAAAAATTGCAGGCCTGCAGCCCAACACCAAATACTACTATAAGATAAAGACAGGAACCACCGAATCATCAGTCTATAATTTCAGAACGCTTCCTCTTCCGGGGCAGGCAGCTACTGCCGACGGTAAAATACGTTTCCTGATCATGGGAGACAACCAGATTAAAGCGGAACCAAGATATGACAGCCTTACCCTGAACGCCTTCAAAAAATTAAAGCAGAAATTCGGAGCCAATTCCGATCCTTCTGATAATATTGCGCTTACCTTTATGGTAGGAGACCAGGTGGATGTGGGAACATTGGACCATTATGAGAATGTCCATTTTAAAAAGAACATCAAATTATCGCCGTATCTTCCTATTCAGACAACGGTAGGAAACCATGAGACTTATGGAACTCTTGGGATGAATTCTTATTATGCCCATTTCTATATCGATGAAATTAAATATAAAAATATTTCATCTGGAAACGAGAACTATTATGCCCAGCAGGCCGGAAATGTCCTGTTTGTAAGCTTAAGTTCGGAACATACAGGAACTGCCCAGCAGACATGGCTTTCCCAGATTCTGAATGAAGCTAATGGTGACCCTACAGTAGACTGGATTATTTCTTTAAGCCATAGACCCTATCAGGCAGAGCAGTATGTAGGGGATATTTCTACTTGGGTAAGAAATAATGCAGTGCCGCTTTTGACGACTTCAAGTAAATATTTAATGCACGTCGGAGCTCACCATCATTTATACCACAGAGGTCAGCTGAAAGATACCCCGAATTACCAGATCATTTCCGGAGGAACAGCGTGGGACCAATATTGGGGAATGTCCAATGAGCAGGATTTTGATGATGTACAGAAAACACTGACCGACTGGACATACCAGATCGTGGAGGTAGATGTACAGACTGGAAAAGTAGATGTTGAATGTTACTCCATAGGAGGAGTTTATAACAGAAAATACAATGAGCTGGTGGATACTTTCCACAGATATAAAAACCAGCCGAAACCTTCAAAACCGTCTGTTACCAATACTTTTTCTGCACCGGTAACGCTGCCTCTGACTTTGAATGGAAGTGCTTTTGCGTCATCTAACGGAGAATTACTGAATACCACACAGTTTCTAATCAGTAAGGCATCAAATTTTTCAGTGATTGAAAAAGAATTTTACCGTGATTATGAAAACTGGTTCGGAAAAGACGGAAACGGAACTCCGGATCACACAAAAAACTTAAACGCCGGGGTTGATATTACAAAAGCAACCATTCCTGCCAATTCTATTTCAAACGGGATGTATTATGTAAAAGTGCGTTACAGGGACAGAAACCTGGAGTGGAGCGACTGGAGCGACGTGAAGCAGTTTGAGGTGTCCGGAAGTGTAGTTTCCAATCCTACCTTTGCATTGGACAAAACCGAATATACTCAAAGTGAGCCCATTACTGCCACTTATACCGGAGGACCTGGAAATCAGCAGGACTGGGTGGGAATTTATAAAAAAGGACAGACCCCGGCAACAGCCACTTCGCAGAGTTTTCTTTATACAAACGGACAGACGGCAGGAACAGCTGTTTTCCCTAATGGTCTGGCTAATAAAGGACAGTATTTCGCTGGCTTCTTTGCCAACGGAGGATACACCGAAATCACAGGAAGAAAAAGTTTTTATGTAGGCCCGAAAGTACAGCTTCAGGCTACTGCGGATACCTATCCTGTAGGAGGAACGGTAGTCATCAATTACAGCAACGGACCGAATCTGGTAAAAGACTGGATCGGGATTTATAAGATGGGACAGACACCGGGAACGAATCCGTCTATTAAATGGAGCTACGTAACAACCTCATCCGGAACATTGAACTTTACAGGTCTTCCGAAAGGATATTATTATGCCCAGTATCTGCTTGAAGACGGATATAATGGAATAGGAGATAAGGTATTCTTTAAAGTAGGGGATATCGTAACGGAACTGTGGATCAACAAGCCTGTATATACATTAGGTGAAAATATTACAGCTTCATGGACGGATTCCCCGGGAATTATCAAAGACTGGCTGGGAATCTATCCTCAGAGTGTTCAGACTCCGGACGATAATTTTGTTTCTTATACTTATTTTGATGGGGTTACCCAGGGAACAAAAACCATTCAGGGGACAGCACTTCCTACAACACCAGGGAATTACTATATGGTGATGTTTACGAATGACTCTTATACAGAAGTTTCAAACAGGAAACAATTCCAGGTAACTTCCGGAACACTGGGAACTGATGAAGTAAAAAGCACGGAGAAAAATGTAGTTTTATACCCGAATCCAACGAAACCGGGTGAGCCTACATTCATTAAAAGTGATTACCCGATTGAGAAAATTGAGCTGGTATCTGCATCAGGGCAGTTGCTTTATGAATCCAAAAACATCAACAATCAGCGTTTCTCTCTGGTGAATGAAAATCTTCCGAAAGGCGTATACTTCGTAAAAGTTCACACCAGGAAACTATTTACTTTAAAACTGGTGATACAGTAGAATAGTATGCTAACAACATATTAGAAAGAAGCGGGAAATAACTTTCCCGCTTTTCTATTGATGAAACTGAACAGTAAAAATAAAATAACGATGACCATCTCTTTTACTTTTAAATAAGGTCATTAAAAACAAAAACCGGCCATTACAAACAGCCGGTTTTTCCATTAAAATTTGGGGGATATTTTTAAAAATCATACAGAAGATCATCTTCCTGAATGGTTGTACTCAAAACGTTATAAATATCCTGATCTTCAACCTCTGCAAGGATTTTTGAGTCCTGGATAAGCTTTCCTTCCGGATTATAAACTTTTAACAGGATCCACTTTCCGCTGCGCTCCATTTCCTTTATCCCGGCTTCCGTTTTATATTTAATTTTTCCACTCTGAAGCACGCCGTCTTTTACAACAGCTTTGTTGCCTGCTTTTCCTTTTACATACTGTACAATCTGCGCAGTGAAACCTTCAGTTTCTTCCAGAGATTGTGTATAGGTATACATTAAACCGCCTTTATCATCATACACGGTAGCATCATATCCGTTCTGCTTTGCATTCAGCTTTTTCTCATATTTTATCTTTTCATCTTCCCTGAAAGACTTCGAAAGAACCAGAACACCGTCTTTATACTGCTGCTCACTAAGTTCATCATACAAAGTACCGCTGTAAGGCATCTCGTCTTTATAAGTTAAAGTGCCCTTCAGCCTTCCGTCCGGATGATAATATCTGATCTCCTGTACTATGTCATCCTTTAGAGTTTTTTCAGATGATAGCTTTCCATTTTCATCAAAATATTTATTCAGAATAACCGAACCGTTTTTATAAACATCAATGGCAGAAAACCCGGTAAATTCATAATTAAACTGATAATCCTCACCATCCAGAGGTTTGTAGTAATCAGATTCCTTATCGTAAGCAAAGGTTAGATTTCCTATTTTTTTACCGGTTTCGTCGTAGGTAGTTTTATAGCCGTCTTTTTTATTTTTTTTCTCTTCCTGCAGAATGTTTCCGTTTTTAGAATATATAATGCCTTCTTTTACAGTTCCGTCACGTTTATATTTCTCAATTTTGGATACCTTCATCGGATTATAATAATATTCTACCAATACATCATCATCAGAGTTATCCCCTCTATTTGTACCTATTTGCTTTCCCTTGTCACCGTAGTATCTGGTTTCATATTTTCCTTTATTATCAGCAGTTACCTCATACCGGATTCCTTTGATGTCTTCATCATAAACAACAGTCTTAAAGCTGTCAGCGCTTTCATAGGTGGTAATGCTGTTATAGAAAATTGCATTCTCAGGGTCTTTATAGATGTAGACTTTTCCTTTAAACGTACCGTCTTCCTGATAAACCAGATCGTCCAAAGGTCTTCCTTTCTCATCAAATGTCTGGGACGGTCCTGTCTGCTTTCCACCCGAAAATGTTCCTGTATTTAATACTTTACCTTCCGGCGTGTACCAGGTCACTTTGCCTTCATAAACTTCGCTGCCCGGGGTGGCATCCGAAGCAAGCCCTTCCATCTGAAGCTTTCCGTTTTTGTAAAAATCTTTAATTAAAATAAGCTTTCCTTTATTCTCTGTTTCCCGGTAAAATTCCATTTTATCCTGAGTGGTTTTCTCCCAGTTTTCGTCAAAATAGATCTTCTCCTGTGCGGCTGCACTGATGCTGAGGACTAAAGCAAGAATCGCTGACGTAAATAATTTTTTCATGTTTTTTATTGAATTTTAAATGATGTTTTAATTATTGAAATGTGTTTTTTAAGGCCCGAAATATTCTTAACAATCGGAAATACAGAACAAAGAAGCCTGCTGAAGAAAAATTTCATACAATGTATCTAACGAATTTATTTTATCATATCGCCTGACAGAAATGGATAATATTCTCTACTGTCAGTTTTGCCGTGTCAAATATAAATCAATTTACTGAGAAATAAAGAAAATTTAAAGTATAAAACCTCCGTGAGAACACGGAAATTTTACTTCATCCGCTTGGCCATCTTCTCTTAAAAACAGAATAGATTTCGTCTTTAGGATATATGATAAAATTTATTAAATTTAACGGACAGAAAATCTAGTATTTCATGATAGATAAAAGAGTAAAAAATGCGAAGGAAGCCATCAGCGGAATTGAGGATGGAATGACCCTGATGTTGGGCGGATTCGGTTTGTGCGGAATCCCTGAAAACTCCATAAATGCTTTGGTAGAGAGCGATGTAAAAGACTTAACCTGTATTTCAAATAATGCCGGTGTGGACGATTTCGGATTAGGACTGCTGCTGCACAAAAGACAGATCACAAAAATGATTTCTTCTTATGTAGGAGAAAATGCAGAGTTCGAAAGACAGATGCTTTCAGGAGAACTGGAGGTTGAGCTTACGCCTCAGGGAACTTTGGCAGAAAAATGCAGAGCGGCCCAGGCCGGAATTCCTGCTTTTTATACGCCTGCAGGCTACGGAACGGAGATCGCGGAAGGTAAAGAAGTAAAAGATTTCGATGGCAAGCCTCACATCCTGGAACACGCATACAAAGCAGACTATTCCATTGTGAAAGCCTGGAAAGGAGATCATGTAGGAAACCTAATCTTTAAAGGTTCAGCAAGGAATTTCAACCATCCTATGGCAGGTGCAGCAAAAATTACTATCGCAGAAGTAGAAGAGCTGGTAGAACCGGGAACATTAGATCCCAACGAGATCCATATTCCGGGGATCATGATCCAGAGAATTTTCCAGGGTGAAAAGTTTGAAAAGAGAATAGAGCAGAGAACAGTTCGAACAAAAGAATAAATATTCTAAACCATAAAAGTCACAAAAGTTAAATTAAATCAGAAGTTTAGATGAAAATCTAAGAGTTTCTAAAAAGCTTAAGTGTTAAAAACTTTTGATTAAATATTATAAATAAAAAGCGCTGAAAATGTTTTCAGCGCTTTGTTTATATTATGCTTCCGGTGAAATGAGCATTTTTCTTTCCCCGATCTGCTGTCGCCACATAGCGTAATACAATCCCTTTTCGGCTAGTAAATTATCGTGAGATCCCATTTCAATTACCTGTCCGCGTTCCAGTACATAGATTCGGTCTGCATGCATAATCGTGCTTAAACGGTGGGCGATAAGAACTGTAATTTGTTCTCTTTCTTTTGAAATGTCTTTTATGGTAGAGGTAATTTCTTCTTCCGTAATACTGTCCAAAGCGGAAGTTGCTTCATCAAAGATCAATAAATGAGGTTTTCTTAAAAGCGCTCTTGCAATGGCGATTCTTTGTTTTTCGCCACCGCTCAGTTTCAGTCCGCCCTCACCGATAACGGTTTCAATACCCTTTTCTGCTCTTTCCAGTAATGCTGTACAGCTCGATTTCTGCAGCGCAATATCCAGTTCAGATTCTGTAGCATTAGGATTTACAAAAAGAAGATTTTCTTTAATGGTTCCTGCAAAAAGCTGCGTATCCTGGGTAACAAAGCCAATCTGGTTCCTCAGTTCATCAAAATCAAATTCTTTTCCATTGATGCTGTTGTAAAAAATATTTCCTTCCTGGGGCCTGTATAATCCTACCAGCAATTTTACCAATGTACTTTTCCCTGAGCCGCTTGGCCCCACAAAAGCAATGGTTTCTCCATTTTTAACATCAAAAGATATATTATTTAAAGCTTTATACTGAGCCGACTGATGTTTGAAAGAAACATGTTTAAATTCAAGTTCTTCAATAGCCCCGATCTGTTTTGGATGGAGCGGCTTTTCTTCCACATTTTTCTTCATTAGATTATCAAAATTGAAAAGAGAAGCTTCAGCCTCACGGTAAGAAATAATGATGTTCCCGATTTCCTGCATCGGTCCGAAAATAAAGAAACCATAAAACATCAGAGAAAGATATTGTCCGGGAGTCACAATATTTTTAAAAATTAAAAGCAACAGGGTCATGGTAATCATCTGCTGAAGAAAATTGACCATCGTTCCCTGGATAAAGCTTAAAGAACGGATGCTTTTTACCTTTCTCAGCTCAAGTCCAAGAATCTTGTAGGTGTTGTTATTTAAACGGATCACTTCCTGATTGGTTAAACCTAAACTTTTAACAATTTCTATATTTCTTAAGCTTTCTGTAGTACTTCCGGCTAAAGCAGTGGTTTCCGAAACGATATTCTTCTGAATACTTTTAATTCTTTTACTCAGTAAATTGGTGATGAAGGCAATCAGGAAAATTCCGCAGATATACACAGGCATGATCGACCAGTGCAAACGGATCGCATACACGGAAACGAAAATAATGCTCACTAAAATTCCAAAGAAAATATTAATAAAACTGGTGATGAACTTTACAGTATCTTCCCTTACTTTCGTTAAAATAGACAAAGTTTCACCACTTCTCTGATCCTCAAATTCCTGATAAGGCAAGGCCATTGAATGTTTTAAACCGTCTGTAAAGATTTTTGCACCAAACTTTTGAGTGATCACACTTACTGCATAATCCTGAAATGCTTTGGCAATGCGGCTTACCATCGCTGTTCCGATGAGCAGCCCTAAAAAATAAAACACACCATGATAAATTCCTTCTCCGTATAAGTATTGGTTCAGATTTCTGGGTAAAAGTTTTTCCTTATCAAAGAAATTGGGATGCGTTACCAGCCGGTCCAGGATATTACCCGTAATAGCCGGAGCAAATAAAGAAAAAACCTGGTTTATGGTTGCCAATAATAAAGAAAGGATAATCAACCATTGGTAAGGCTTGAGGTATCTTAAAAGTATTTTCATTTTTAATAAATAATGTTGCAAAATTAGAGATATTATTTTGACTTATGGTATTAATAATTTTCAATCACAAAGCCCTTTTGTATTCAAGTGAAAAGAATTAAATTGCAGTCTAAGTTTTTATTATGCTTACAAAAGAACAAATTGCTAAAAGGATTTCAAAAGAACTGAAAGACCGTTATTATGTAAATCTGGGAATAGGCATCCCTACATTGGTGGCTAACTACGTTCCGGATGGTATTTCCGTAGAATTTCAGAGTGAGAACGGAGTGCTCGGGATGGGACCTTTCCCGTTCGAAGGCGAAGAAGATGCCGATATCATCAATGCCGGAAAACAGACCATTACAATTCTGCCGGGAGGTTCATTTTTTGATTCAGCCTTTAGTTTTGGAATGATCCGCGGTCAGAAAGTAGACCTTACTATCCTTGGAGCGATGGAAGTTTCAGAAAACGGAGATATTGCCAACTGGAAAATTCCCGGAAAAATGGTAAAGGGAATGGGCGGTGCAATGGACCTTGTTGCTTCTGCAGAAAATATTATTGTTGCCATGATGCATGTAAACAAAGCAGGGGAAAGCAAAATACTGAAAAAATGCAGTCTTCCGCTTACAGGGGTTAACTGCGTGAAAAGAGTAGTGACCGAACTGGCTGTACTGGACGTGACTCCAGCCGGATTCAAACTGGTGGAAAGAGCTCCCGGTGTTTCAGTGGAGCACATCGTAAAATCTACAGAAGCAGATCTGATCATTGAAGGTGAAATTCCTGAAATGCAATTCTAAATAAACAAAGCCTTGTCACCGACAAGGTTTTTTTATTCATTTACCCGCCGATTTTTCTCACTGTAAATGTAAAGAATTGTAAATGTTCTCAAAAGTGTTATGGAAAAACTACTCAACCGACATAGGAAAATGTAGCGTTAAAAAAATAAATCCTGTGAACGTTAAGAAAATTCTACTGTTTGAA